>JAOUQA010000089.1 GCA_029879605.1 Gammaproteobacteria bacterium | reverse complement strand
ACGTTTAATATCGCCTTTTTCACGCATTAACTGTATGTAATTAATTACTTCTTCTTCACTGCTGCCAATCTGCTCGGCAATAACAGCGTAAGGACGTGATACCAGTGGCAGGCCATGTTGTAGAGCGGCTATCAGGTTTCTTTCATTAATCATCCTGACCTCCGTGTATTAACTGCAGGGGAAAACCAAGATCGATGTGATAATCTTTTTCCATCGGTAGTGAAAGTATGCGTATCTGGGTTTGCTGTTCCATGTCTTCAAGTATGGCATCCAGTAGCTCGGCATTTTCAGCGGTGGCAACAAACCATAAATTAAAATGGTGTTCACGTTCATAGTTGTGATTGACTGCTGAGTAACTGCTGATAATCTCAGCAACTTCTTCGAGACGATGTTCAGGTACGGCCATGGCAGCTAAGGTACTGGCACCAACACGGTTGGGACGAAAAACTGCGCCCACACGGCTAAGAATGTTCTGTTCCTTGAGTTCTTTCAGTATATCTAAAAGATGGTCTTCGCTGATACCCAGGTGCCTGGCCATATCTGCATAGGGAGTAGCAGTCAACGGGAAGTCATGCTGGTATTCATTCAGTAATTGCTGAATAAGTTCGACCCGGGTGTGCTGTTTATCGTGATGACCGGTGGGTTCAGGCACCATTATGTTCTCCACTGCCTCAGTTGGCCTCTAAAATACGATCTGATCCAGTTTATTGCCTTGATCTGGAACAATTTTTGCCCGTTGATCTACTTTGTTTTGTTATTTTGTGAACTTTATAAGCAATTGATTTATATATGGTTATACGTGTTTATGATGAAAAAATTAAATGAATACCTGCCACAGTCCTTTGTCAGGCAGGGATTGGTTCGTTATCAGGCTGCTATGGCCTTGAGATCAGCAATATTGTGAATAGTAATGGCCTTGCCGTTGACTTCAATTAAATTGCGATTCTTAAGTGATTTTAAAATGCGAGAAAACGTTTCCGGTTGAATCGACAGGCAGGATGCAATGATGCTTTTTGAAGTATTTAGCTGAATGACACAGGATTCATCAATTTTATGATCATCAGGCACCTGCTGTAACAGGTAATTCACCAGCCTGAAGCTGGCATTCTGTAGTGTCAGGTAATCCACCTGGTCCAGGTATTGATTCATACACATGCTCATATCTGACATCAACTGAAAACAGGTATCTTTTGATTCGTTCAGTACATTCTTGAAGGTAATGAAATCAAAGGAGAGTAATTCTGTATTATTCAGTGCTTCGGCACCTACAGGGTATCGGCCATTGTCTAGGAACAGTACACATTCAGCAAATACCTGGCCAGGCTGAATGACATCAATGACCCGTTCACTGCCTTCGATTGATAATCGATATAGTTTTATCTGGCCTGACCTCACCATATAAAATCGGTCAGCTTTCTGTCCCTGCTCAAACAGGTGTTCACCTTCAGCAAGGTGTACCAGTTTCATCGTACCCTGAATGTCATTCAGTTGACGATTATTCAGATGAGACAGGAGCGAGAGTTGATGTAGTTCATTATTCGAAACCGAGGGGGAGCTCATATGCATATGGCAGTCCTTATTTCTTTTCATTATTTGTTTTTTATAGAAATAGTATCTGGTTATCAGGACACATTAATGAGAAATGAGTCTGAAACCAGATTCGACAGATTATAGTGCATCAAATAAGACACATCTGTGTATCATGCCTTATGAAATTGATTTGCGTCAAGTTTAACTTGAAATGTGAATTATTAATGATAAAAACCATGATGAGGTTATGGCAATAGCATGAATAAAATATTCAGCAAGCATCGAAAAAATTTTTAAAGACCGATTGTGTGAGCCCTGTTGGTAAAGAAAATACCACTGGGTTTATCGGCATTTAGACTGCCTATGATTTCAAATGTATCCGTATGAATAATATCAACGCGGTTTTCATCTCGCACTGACATCCAGACATGTTCGCCTCGTGGAGTGAATTCCATATGTAATACCGCTTTACCGGGTTTCAGTGTTTTAATAATTTTCAGCGTATCGACATCAATGACCTGTATGGTGTCATTGCGTGGATGCGCAAAATTAACCCAGATCTGTCGATTGTCTGGGCGGGTCATCACAAAAATGGGCTGACCATGAACAGGGATTTTTGCAACCTGTTGCCAGTTGTTTTTATTTACCACCAGGACCTGGTGATGGCCAACTGCTGGCATAAAAATTTTATCATTGGCCATGGCCCAGCCTTCCAGGTGAGGCATTTTGTACACGGGCAGTTGTTGCTGGCCCCGACCATAGTCATCCAGAATCCGTCGAACACCTTTATCCAGGTGCCAGAGATCCAGCATGGCCATACCATCTTCACCAAATAAGCCAGCAATATAATAACGGCCATCTGGTGTGATCAGGGCATCATAGGGCAGGGCACCAATGTTTTTAAACCGGGTGATCACCGGGTGTTGTTTATGTTTCATATCGACCACCCAGGTTTCACCAGCATCATAAAGACTGAAGATGAATTTCTGCCCAGGCGCATCGACCAGGCCAACTGTTTTTGAGCGTTTATTATTACCATAGATGGCAGGAATATCTGCAACCAGGTCCAGGGTTTTAGCATCGAAGATTTTCACGCCGCCGGGTTCGTAATTGGAAACAGCTATCAGTGATCCGTCCTGGGAAATTGCACCACCAATACTGTTGCCCGACTGGATAACGCGTTTGACAATTTTCTGCTCAAGTATGTCGACCTTGGTTAAGCCACCATCACGACCAAATACATAACCATATCGTTCATCCCGGGAATATACGATTGATGCATGGGACAGGTCTCCCAGTCCATCAATTTGAGCTATGGCAGTATGATTACTGTGTTCAACAACCTGCAGGCGACCAATGGCACGCTCTATGATCAGTCCCATGTCGCCGGTACCACGTAGTGGTTGGGTGACACAGGCATTTAGTGTTAATAACAGTGCAAGGATGAGTATTTTTTTCATTATGTATTCTCGTGGGTTATTCTGTCGGACCTTTGCGTAAGAACTGAATAATCCAGTTAATATCATTATCACTTAGCTGGCTTTTCCAGGGGGGCATTGGAGTACCTGAGCGACCTTCGCGTATGGTAACAAATAATAATTCATCGGGTTTTTGTTGTAGCGATTCTGGTAATAGTGAAGGACCCAGACCGCCTTTCAGTGTCATACCGTGGCATGAACCACAGTCATGTTTGACCAGGTGTTGCAGTTCCTGCTGTCGCTGGTCTGATAGTTGATTTGCGTCTACCGGGCTAAATGCCAGCAACAAAATGAACAGGAAACTAGTTTTTAACGGCTTGAGGCACAATCTCATTACTTGTTTCGCTCTGTGGAGTAAACCAGTTTAGCTCATCAGCAAAGCTAACAACATCGCCAATTATGATCAGGGCTGGTGACTGAATAGACATAGCTTCGATAGCTTCGCCAATTTTATCCAGAGTCGAAATACAACGGCGCTGTACCGAGGTTGTGCCATTTTCAACAGCAGCCGCGGGTGTACTGGCATCGAGTCCAGCCTTGATTAGTTCAGTTCTAAGCTGAGGCAGGCTGGCGATGCCCATGTAAAACACCAGGGTTGTCTGTTTATCGGCAAGGCTGTTCCAGTTAAGTTCAAGTGGCTGGTCGGCACGGCAATGCCCGGTTATAAAGCGTACGCTTCTGGCAATGCCTCGATGGGTCAGGGGAATGCCTGCATAGGCACTACAGGCGGAGGCGGCAGTGATGCCAGGAACATATTCAAAATCAATACCGTGTTGAACCAGGAACTGGGCTTCTTCACTACCACGACCAAAAATGTAGGGATCACCACCTTTGAGCCTGACTATTTTTCGACTGGTGTTTGCCAGTTTGACTAATAACTGGTTTATTTCATCCTGTCCCATGTGGTGTTTGCCAGGCGCTTTACCCACGTATATTCGTTGAGTGCCATGGGGTATGAGATCGATGATGGCCTGTGATACCAGGCGGTCATAAACAATGACATCGGCCTGGTTCATTAACCGGTGAGCCTTGAGTGTTAACAGGTCAGGGTCACCAGGACCTGCGCCTACAAGATATACCCTTGGATTATTGTTTGACATGAACCACTCCTGTCATTTTTGGGTGGGGACCACAACGGTAGGGAAAACTGCCTTCCTCTGTGAATGTACGGTCATAATATTCATCCGGGAAGAAATAATCCGGTTCTGGTTCACCCAGCTGCTCAAACCAGACACTGTGGTACTGGCGTTTTTCCTTATTAATCCAGCGTACAGTGGTGCCGGGTTTAACAGTAATTTCCTGGGGATTAAACTGGAATTTATAAATTTCAACTGTGGCGGTATCTGTATTTGACTGTGCATAATAAACAGGAAACACAAATATCAGTAATGCGGCTAATAAGTATTTAACAAGTACGATATGAAACTTCATTATTTACCAGTGACTTCAAAAATTAGCAGGGTGATCAAGCATCACCCTGCGGTTGTAACTTATTTTTTCTGGACGTTGATTTCTGCTTCTGCATTATCGAAACCCAGTTTATAACCTAATGAAACATGGTGATAACGGGCATTGGTGTAATCATCATGTATGGCAAAGCCAAAGTTATATACAGTTCCCATATCGAAGTTAAGATCACCTGGTTTAGTTGATTTTAACGGGCGCTTCATTTCAACGGTCCAGGTGCCTTTATTTAACGTGGCATTGAATTCAGTTTTTGCACCGTTATTTACTGTGCGGTCGGCCAGGATATGACCATTTTCTGAAGCCTTGTCACCGGCTTTGTAGCGCATCAGATCCATGTAGTGTCCTGCTTCCATTGCAGCTTTAAGTTCACCGGCATCCTTCACTTTATCCCAGCCACCTAAAGCCCCATTGCGGGCTTTCATATTGATTTCTGTACGGCTTTCAGCAATGTACTTGGTGATGCCATCAGCTGAATTCAGGCTGGCAGCCGGGCTAGCGCTAATAGCGGCATTGTCTGGTGCATAGGGCATGCTTCTTAAATCAGCATGACAGGTACCCCAGCAACCGGCACGGTCTGCATACTCGATGTCATCAGTCGCTAACATAATGGCCAGTTTAACCTGGTTAGCCGGATCCATTTTGCCACCTTTTACGAAGGGTGCAGGTGTATGTTTGGTATCCGCCCAGCTAAAGCGCATGTACATATTGTTGCCATCATGGGCTGCCTGAACCTTAACCGGGAAGCTACCGCGCTTGCCAGGGATCAGTGTGGGTTCCATGTTTTCCTGTTCATTGCCGACTTTGGCTTCTTTTTCACCTTTGACTATCTTGTTACCGATATCAACCAGTTCTTCTTCATGGCAGTCAAAGCAGCGGTCACCGGATGTAAAGGCGCGTTTGCCGCCGTGATCACGTCCCAGCACCCACTCCATGGATGACTGTCCTGGATAGAACAGGGTAACCGTACGAGCTTCCACACCTGACCAGTTGATAGCAGAACCTGAAGTAGATGAACTTGCAGGAGCAGGAGTTGCTGGTGCAGTTTCAGGTGCAGCTGTGGTTTCTTTTGCAGGTGCCGCATCTGTTGTGCTTTCAGCAGGTGCTTCAGTTGATTCTGTTGTTGCCTCTGTGGCTTCTTCAGCAACAGCCGCATCCGAAGCTGACTTGCCCTGTTCAAAAGCAGCCCATTGAGGTGCTATTGGACGAATATGATCTGGATTGGGCTTTTCCATTGCTTCCATTTCTTCATCCGTTAACTTGTCATGAATTTTACTGTGGGCAATACCTTTGTGGCAGTCAATACAGGTATTACCGGCTTTCATGGCATTAAGATGTTGTTTACGGGCACGACCTGCCTGGTCTTCAGGGTTCATGGTGGAGAAATCATGACAGTTACGACATTCACGTGAATCCGTTTCTTTCATGGTTCGCCAGACATTTTTGGCCAGGGTCAGGCGTTTTTCATTAAATTTTTCAGGGGTATCAATGGTGCCGAGAAGTTTGTGCAGTACTTCGTTACTGGCCTGAATTTTACGTACAACTTTATGAACCCATGGGTCAGGTACATGGCAGTCTGAGCAGGTAGCACGGACGCCAGCGCGATTGGTGAAATGTACTGTCTTGGTATATTCCTGGTAGACATTCTCTTCCATTTCATGACAGGAGATACAGAATTCCAGTGTATTGGTTGCTTCCATGGCAGTGTTAAAACCACCCCAGAAGATGACGCCAACCGCCATGAAAAACAGGGCTGCACCTAATGTGGTTCCAAGGATAATTTTGCGCGATAACAAGTGGCCGTAAAGCTCGAACATCTTCACACTACTCCTGGCTTAACTTTTATGACTTAAGAAACATTAAGATTTCTATGTCATTAAGTTGGGTTAGTAAAAAAATTAAAAAGTGTTTCATTTTACAACCATTTGGCAGGATTTTAAAAAAGAATCAGGAAATAATATCTTTTTAAATAATTGGCCGGCCTGGTCAAAATGATTTAAAAAATTTTTATTACTTTTTAAATCACTCTGTGAGTTTTTAATAAAAAGGGTGGGCATAAATACCCACCCTTTAATACTGCCTGCTTCCTAGGTTACATGATGTGTACGATTGTAGACATTAAATTTACCTGTTGGAGCATAAAGTCCTTTAACTCGAGCTTTTTCCTTCAGTGTTTTCGCATCAAAGATCACGATTTCACCATTAGGCTTCTTGGAGTCAGCACGGTTCCAGATAGATACCCAAACTTCTGAGCCATCTTTGTTGAACTCCATGTGAACCGCTGCATAACCTTTTTTCTCGGTCAGGCGAATGGTTTTAACAATCTTACGGTCTTTTTTGCTAATAACCTGGATGGATTGTTGTATTTCTGGTTCAGGATGCTTGGTCTGATCCGCCCATACATAATCCGATTTTGGATGAGTACGGATGAATACACCGGCACCATCAGTTTCAACTGTATAGCAGATCTTCCAGGCGCCTTTCTTATTGCTTTTCGGATCATTACCCCAGACAGTCACCAGGCCTGTTCCCAGGTGAGTGGTACCACCGACAGGGCCGCATTTGTCATCATTCCAGTTAGCACCAGGGCCGGGATGAGGCAGTTTGTCCACATCGATCATGGCTTCCAGTTTACGTGTTTCAGTATCCACTACCACCATCTTGTTAGATGCATTGGCAGCAATCTGGAAGTAACGGCCGGTTGGGTCGAAGAAACCATCATGCAGGAACTTGGCTGAATTGATCTTGTCGATGCGCAGATTATCCAGGTCTGAATAATCAACCTGCCACATCTGACCAAGCTCTTTCATAGCTACTAACCATGAAGGCTGGTTAGGTGTGTCGTAAATAGCTGCTACACGAGACTCTTCGACATAGTCACCATCCACATTAACACCGCGAGATGAAACCACTTTCAGAGGTTCCATGGTTTCAGCGTCAACAATGGCGAAATGAGGAGGCCAGTAACCGCCACCAATGATGTATTTGCCATCACCAGATACAGCTACGTCACGAGCGTCATAAGCAACC
>JAOUQA010000088.1 GCA_029879605.1 Gammaproteobacteria bacterium | reverse complement strand
TGCAGCCAGGGATGCACTTCAGTGTCGGGTATTATTGATATGCTGGAAAAAGGAGAAACTGTCAACCAGGCTTCACATCTATCCTGCGAAGAGCTCATGGCTCTCTTAAAAGAATTGAAATCAATTATGGCGGTTTATGACAGCCGCGGTTAAAAATGATCAGGCTCTCTTAAGCTGATCGGGTGATTCAACACCAATAAGCTCACCATTCCCCTCTCCCACAGATGACCATTGGCTTACTTCAAACATCAGATCAACAACACCACAGGTAGGCACCTGTTCAATAGCTTCTCTTGCAAAATAACTGGCTAGTAATGCAATGGATGGGTTATGACCAACCAGCATCAAGGTATCAACGGTATCTGAAACATTACGAATTATCTCAAGTAAGGTATCAGGCTCAGCTTCATATATATCGTCTACAATTTGAATTCTATTTTCACCTATACCAAATGAGTCAACAAAGAATAAAGCTGTTTTCCGGGTACGGGTTGAGGGACTGGATAATAATAATTGCGGGTAAATACCTTTCTTCTTGAGATAGGTGGCCATGGAGTGTGCCTGCTGAATACCCCGGTCATTAAGGACACGATCTATATCCTTTACACCAAGACCTGCATAATCAGATGCCGCGTGTCTTACAAGTAATAACTTTTTTATCATTTGTATGAGCCTGTTAAGTATTTTTTATTAAACCATCTATCGTCTTAGAACCACTCCCTTGTTACACGTAACAACTCTGCATCTTTAGTGCTAGTCAGTATGTTTTCAATCAATACTGCCTGCTTCTCAAGATATACCCGATCATTTGAAATCATGGTTAAGCCAATGACTGACCGCTTCCTGTTTTCCAACTCGCCCAACTCAGCAACTGAAATATTAAAACGGCTGGATAAGCGATCTTTCAAACCTGAGACAATGCGTCTCTTGTCTTTTAACGACTGCGCAGATGAAATATGCAGTTCAAATAACACTAGCAATATATGAAATCTGGTGTGTGTCATGTCATTGTGTGTAAATAATTACTACACTTTACCGCTTTCGGATCATGCCAGTGATACCTGTAAAACAATACAGCACAAACCATACCAAAAGATATTTTTATTTGTATTTCATAAGCTTACCGAATATGTAACATTTACACATAACGATAAAAACCATGCTAATGTAAAATCTATCGACACACCAGAAAAATCATTATTTCCATATGATAAATAAGTATAGATAAAAAATAGATTTTTTCAGATATGTCCGTTTTCATCCCTGAAAACAGCTTGAATAATTAAAGTTTTAAAATTTTCATACCCAGTTGCTCTACATCATTTTCATGATTCTTATTAGTAACAACGGCAATACTCGCATTATCAGATCTTAAATAGGTTTCACCAACACGTCGGAGATCATTGAGTGTGACACTTATCAGTTTCTTCCTGAAGTGCTGACGCTGTTGTTTTGTTCGGCCATAAAGCTCATTATGAAATGCATGTTTAGCTTCGCCTGCAGGTGAAGCAGGTTTATCCATATGACTGATAACACCCAGTATGGCCTCTTCTAACTGGCGATATTCATGTTCGTTGCTCAATAACCAGTCTATGGATTTATCAAAATCCTTAAAGGTTTCAGTCAATCGTGGATCCCGATAGGAATAAAATTTAAAACAGGCATTCGCATTATCATGACTGGCCCCACCACCATATGCACCTCCCTGTTCTCGAATTGCACGGTGCAAATATCCATTACGTAAAAACCCGCCCAGTATCGTTAATGCAGCCGCATCCTCATGTTCAACAGGAACGGTTTGATAAGCTTTGGCACAGAAATTAACCTGAGTACTGGTTATCCAGGCCTGCTTCACCTGGCTGTTAACTTCCGCCAGGGAAAATTTTGCGGCTGATGGCTGAAGACCAACAGGCCAGTACCGCTGTAGATCATGTTCAAGCTCTGCTTTCATCTCATCTTCAGCGATAAGTAAAAACTGGCGCCTGGCCTGCAACACGGACTGATGAATTCGCTGCAACCTGTCTGCCAGCGCCTGCAAATGATCCGCCTTGTTGATATCATCATCGAGCTGCTTGATATAGCTTATGCCCGCCAGCCCATCATGCCGATGTGACAATGCAGATACCGGGCTCATGCCACTGCTAGCAGCCAGCATCGCCAGGCTATGCCCATGCCCGGTAATACTTTGTTCACGTCGCGCCCTTTTCTGGGCAATCAGTTCACGGATACGATCAAGTTCATCAAAACGAACTGATTCCAGCGTCTGTTGTAACAGCTTATTAAGTTCTTCATGATTTCGTGCCAGTGCCTTGGAAGACAGAACAAAGTGAGCAGTAACAGACTGCACGTTATTTAGCTCACCACGCATCGATGTGTATGCCGAGATACCGCCCGATACCCTGGATTGCCAGTCCTGTACTGCCAGGTAATCCTGATCACCACAACCCAGCTCTGTCAGGCAGTAGGTGTAATATGGCAACAGGTCGAGCAATTCATCATCCAGTGACGGTAATTCAATCACTACCTGCTGATACACCAGGCCATTAGTACCCTGCGCATAAAAACTGACAGCTCGACCATCCAGTTCATTCACAGATGCATCAGGTACCTGTAGTTCAGCCGGTATATCCTCTATGCCCACCTTTGGTAAAATTTCCGGGTCATCTTCCGCGTTCTGTCTTTCAACCAGCCTGGCCGCTGTATTAACAATATTTTCGATATCGTCCGAAGATAATTCAGCCTTAATAGCTGCCAGTCGATCAGTCTCAGCCTGATCACGTTGCTGACTCAAGGTCGCATCCGGCTTCATGGTCAAAATAACTCGATGTTTATTGTCCAGTAAACAGCTTTTAACCAGGTTTTTAATAAAGTCGGGATCTTTAATATCTTCTCTTAATTGTTCAATTACCGGATCCAGATTCAATACCGCAACCGGGTCACCTCGGTGGATAGCGGCTGGTAATCCATTTAAGATAAGCTGCAGACCGAAAGGATAACCATCACCACCGACTTCTCGCTGGGATAGTTCCAGTTGATGCAAAACCGCTTCAACCCGTTCCTGGGGTACTCCTGTTTCAGCAACTGATTGTAAAGTTTCCATTATCAGTGTCTCTATTGCCTGGGCATGCTCAGGCTGAGTGCCCTCCAGTCCACACATGAAGCACATCTCACGGTTAGAATCTTCCAGTCCACACAATGGCGATGGCGAGCTACCAAGTTCAGTTCTTTCCAGCGCATAACGTAAAGGTGAAGCACTATTATCGAGTAAGACACTGGATAACAGGTGACTGCGCAACATATCCAGCAAGGATGAGCTTTCACCAAGCAGCCAGCCTAAAACCACGTGAGTTTTATTCTCGGTATTTTCTTCGTCACAGGCATAACGTTCTTCGATATAAACCGGTTCTACATAACGCTGTTCAATATCAATAGAAATATCTTCACCGGTTCTATCAAATTTGTTCAGTACATTCTGTTCGAATTTAAGCTGATGCTCATAAGCGGGAATATCACCAAACGTCATGAAAATTGCGTTGGAGGGATGATAATGTTTTTTATAAAATGCAATCAGCTCCTGGTAACTCAGCTTAGGGATATCTTCCGGCTCACCACCACTGTTAAAATGATAAGTAGTAGTTGGATACAGATGTTTCGTTAAGGTTTGCCACAGACTACTCACAGGCGAGCTCATAGCGCCTTTCATTTCATTAAAGACAACACCCTTATAAACCAGTTCGGATGATGGGTCATCCGCTACTGAGAATTCATAACGATGACCTTCCTGGGCAAAATCCAGCTCATCAAGATTTGAGAAAAAAACGGCATCAAGATAAACATCCATTAGATTATCAAAATCTTTTCGATTCTGACTGGCAAATGGATAAGCCGTCCAGTCACTGCTGGTAAAAGCATTCATGAATGTATTAAGTGAACGCCTTATCATCATAAAAAAAGGATCCCGTACTGGATAATGCTCGCTCCCACAGAGCGCAGTATGCTCGAGGATATGAGCTACACCGGTCGAATCTGTGGGTACGGTGCGTAATGCGACTAAAAAAACATTTTCAGTATTATCAGCCGCCAGGTGATAATGCATAGCCCCTGTACCTTTATGCATGTATTCTTCAATAACGAGATTAAGTGACTCGATTGGCTCACTGCGTAGCCATTCAAAAGCAGGGTGTATTTTTTCAGGTTGCAAAGCGAGTTCAGGCATAGATTGATCCAATTTAAATTATTTTGTCGTGAATTGTACTTGAGACATACATTTTGTGCCAAAATAACACTATTGAATCAATTATAAAAACCCTAAATTACAATGATTAAACCGCTAACAGCAAATCAGTTACGCCCGGCATGCACTGCTGACTCACTTCCTTTCAAAACGACGGCAGAATTAGAAGACCCAACCACTATTGTTGGCCAGGAGCGAGCACTTAAAGCGGTTGAATTTGGTATCAATGTTCACCATCGAGGCTATAACCTGTACGTCATGGGGCCATCCGGTCTAGGCAAACATGGCATTATTCGAAAGTACCTGAACAAAAAAGCAGCAGCTGAAGAGATACCTGCTGACTGGTGCTATGTACGTAATTTTGAGCAGGATTACAAACCTTATGCCTTAAAGCTACCCGCAGGTCAGGGTAAGTTATTCAAAAAAGACATGAAGAATCTGGTTGAAGACCTTGGTAAGGCCATTAACGCAGCCTTTGAAGCAACTGAATATCAGGACCAGGTACAGCAGATTGAAAAGATATTTACCAAAAAACAGTCATCCCTGATTGAAAAACATATTGAAAAAGCTGAAAGTGAAAATATTATTCTCAGCCAGACCTCATCCGGTTTTCTACTAACACCCATGAAAGAAGGTATTGAATTATCTGAAGAAGAATATGATGCCCTGCCTGCCGATGAAAAAGAAATCATTGATCATAAAATCGAAAATTTCCAGGATGAACTGGATTACCTGATTCCTGAAATTTCGAGACAACGGCGTGAACATAATATAAAACTGAAAAAATTAAATAAAAAAGTAGCACTGTTTGCTACCGGAAATTTAATTAAAGATGTTAAGCGACGCTACAAGGCATTTAAACATGTTATAAGTTATTTAAAATCAGTACAGGATGATGTACTGGATCACCTGGAATTCTTCCTGGAATCTGAAGAAGAAGAAAACGCTGATTCAAATACAAAAAATGCTACCAATGCCCTGATACGCTACCAGGTAAACCTCATTGTTGACAGCAGCAAGATGAAAGGCTCACCTGTTATCTACCTGGATAACCCAACTTATCATAATTTAATTGGCCGAATTGAATATGAAAATCGATCCTCTGGACCATCGACTAATTTTACCCTCATCAAATCAGGTGCACTGCTCAATGCCAATGGTGGTTACCTGGTCATAGATGCACATAAAATCCTTAACATGCCCCATGCATGGGAAGCTTTAAAACGCTCACTCTATGCAAAAAAAGTTAAAATTGAATCTTTAGACCAGGTTTTAAATACTGATACTACATTGACACTGGAACCTGAGCCTATTCCACTCAAGGTCAAGGTTATATTGCTCGGTGATCGCCTGACCTATTATATGCTGCATGAAATGGAACCAGACTTTCCCGAACTATTTAAGGTCGAAGCAGATTTTGATGAGGAAATGCCCCGGGACGATGATAACACCCTGCTTTATGCACGATTGATAGCTTCAAGAGCACGTAAGCATCAACTAAGAGACCTGGAAGCCGGGGCAGTTGCACGACTGATCGAGTTCAGTTCAAGACTTGCCAATAATGCAGAAAATTTATCGACTCGATTACGAACAATTGATGATTTATTAATTGAAACCCAGTACTGGGCCATGCAATCAGATCATCAATACATTACCTTAGAAGATGTTCAGCATGCCATTGATGCTCAATTTGAGCGAACTGATCGTATTCAGAAACTTATTCAGCAGGATATTCAAAGAGGCACCTTACTGATTGACACCCACGGTGAAGAAATCGGTCAGATTAATGGTCTTTCAGTTTACGATGTAGGTAAGTTCAGTTTTGGATCTCCTTCACGCATCACCGCATCTGTCCACATGGGCGAAGGTTCAATTATCAATATTGAACGTGAAGTAGATTTAAGTGGCTCTATTCATGACAAGGGTGTACTTATTCTTTCAGCATTGATTGCAAGTCGCTACACCAGGGATACACCATTGTCCTTTTCAGCCAGTATTGCATTTGAGCAGTCCTACGGCCGTATTGATGGTGACAGCGCTTCACTGGCAGAACTTTGTGCACTAATTTCAGCTCTGACTAACATCCCCCTGAGCCAGTCTTTTGCTGTTACAGGGTCATTAAACCAGCAGGGACACGTTCAGGCTATAGGTGGCGTTAATGAAAAGATTGAAGGTTTTTTTGATATTTGTAACCAGAGAGGCCTGACCGGAAAACAGGGCTGCATTATTCCGCAAATTAATGTCATGAACCTGTTGCTCAGGAAAGATATTATTGATGCCATCGAGAATAAACAATTCCATATTTATGCAGTCACACATTACGAACAGGCACTGGAAATTCTGACTGGAATTCCCGCTGGTGAAGAACATATCGATGGAACATTTGAAAAAGACAGTTTAAATGATCGAGTTGTCAAAAAACTCTGTCAATATGCCAAGCTTAAAAAAGCCAACCAGGTAAAATAACTTACTAATATTTATTTTATGATCCACCCGCCCCGCAATTAATCATATAAACCCGTTCAATTAAAGAACTTAAACCCTTTTTCCGGAATCGTTCCTGTTCTGGCAAGATATCACATTCATGCAGTAAAGTTATTTCAGACCAATCAGAAAACAATTCATGAACTTCCTGATCTGAAACTGAAAATGGCGGCCCATTCATCACATGCTGATCATATTCAAGTGTCACCAGAAGTATTTTCACACCAGGCGAAATTATTTTCTTTAACATATCAACATAATCAAATCGCATCTTTTCAGGTAATGCAATCAGTGCAGCACGATCATAAACCGAACAACAATCTTCCAGCAGTTCTCCTGTCAGATCAAAATAATCACTATTAATTAAAGTAATATTACTCGCAGTAAATACTGAAAAGCCAGAATAAGATCCCTGCTGAAAATTTATTTTATTTTCATTAAAGAATTGCTCAACAGCAATTGAACTAACTTCCACTCCCAGCACACTATAACCCTGGTTGGCCAGCCAGATTAAATCCCTGCTTTTACCACACAATGGAACAAATACAACAGAGCCCGGTTGAATAGCCATCTCTGGCCAGTGTTTCAACAAACCGGGATTGACTGCATCAAGATGAAAACCAGTCTGCCCTTCTACCCAGCGCTGTTTCCAGAAATCAGGTTCCACATTTTTTGCCTGTAAAATACCAGCAGGCATTATACATAAAAAAGCCCCGTAAATGACGGGGCTCCTGAATAACGAATGAATAATTATCTAACTAGGACGCTGCTTTTTTGACCACAATTCGATCCC
>JAOUQA010000086.1 GCA_029879605.1 Gammaproteobacteria bacterium | reverse complement strand
CCCTGCCATTGATATGAATTATATCCGGCAGTCCATAGAACAACTGTATAATGGCCATGATATTGTCATTGGCCCGGCCGAAGATGGTGGCTATGTACTCATTGGTGTTAAATCATTTTCCAGTGATCTGTTTACAGATATTGACTGGGGAACCAGTCGTGTACTTGAGCAGACAAAACAGAAAATTGACCAGCTCGGTTTCACCTTCAAAGAACTGGATACCCTGTGGGATATTGATGACCCGGACGATCTGCAACGACTGGAACAGGACATACAACTGGCTAGCTTACTGGCCATTCCAGCCTGACCAAAGCCGCAAACCCGTGACAGCATGACAAAAACACAATAAACTCTGTCATTCTGAGCTGAACGCAGTGAAATAGAAGGATCTTAATTTGTAAATTCAGGATTAGCTTTACTGGCAATTAGAGTTAAAAACATACGACTTATTAGGCATCTATTATTATGAGCACTGAAACAGACGACTGCTGCAGCACACAAAACAACTGCTGCGACAATACAGACACAGCTGTTAAAGAAACCCATGCAGACAGCATTCGTAACAATGTGCGTAATAGTTATTCAAAAGTCGCCGAATCCAGTAACAACGGTGACTGCTGCGGTGTCGAAAGCAGTTGCTGCGGTGTTTCAGACGATGCCCAGATCAACACCCTGATATCCACCCGCCTGGGCTACAGCGAAGCCGACCTGGCCAGTGTACCTGACGGTGCCGATATGGGACTGGGTTGCGGCAATCCAAGAGCCATCGCCAGCCTGAAAGAAGGTGAAGTCGTGGTCGATCTTGGCAGCGGTGGCGGCTTTGATGCATTCCTGGCAGCACAGGAAGTAAAAGACACAGGCAAAGTCATCGGTATAGACATGACACCGGAAATGCTCAGTAAGGCTCGCAATAATGCAGAAAAAGGCAAATTCAGTAACGTTGAATTTCGCCTTGGTGAAATCGAGTACCTGCCAGTGGCTGATAACAGCGTGGATGTCATTATATCCAACTGTGTCATCAACCTGTCACCCAATAAACCCCAGGTTTTCAAAGATGCCTTTCGCGTATTAAAACCCGGTGGACGCCTGGCCATCTCCGACATTGTCGCCAGTACTGAATTACCTGATCACATTAAAAACGACATGCAGTTACACTCTGCCTGTGTATCCGGTGCATCACTGGTAGCCGAACTAGAACAGATGATGCACAATGCCGGCTTTGAAAATATACGTATTCAACCCAAAGATGAATCACGACAGTTTATAAAAGACTGGGCACCGGGTAGCAACGTAGAAGACTTTGTCTTATCTGCAACGATTGAAGCAGTAAAACCCTGAAATAAAATAAATAGGGTTTAAAATAAAATCATTTCGACAGTTATGATGTTTATTGATACGCAAAAATTTTATCCCTTTATAGTTAATCCCAGCCACTCAATTCGCCAAGCGCAGTTGAAGCATGGAGATACGGTTCTTTATTTTCTATAACCAGCTGACGTATGCGTTTTAATAACTTTTTTGAAGACATTGACTGAACGTCATGATTATTAGTGTTTGTATAACCTGACACATAGCCCCACATGTGCAACAAGGTATTCTGCACAAGGTGCCTGGCCGGTGGCATCTGCATAATCCTCACCAGTTCCTGCGCAACATCATCCAATGCGTGCTTACCTTGTTGAGAAGCAACCCAACGACCAATATTTTTATAAGCAGAAAGATCTCGCGCCATAACCGAGTACTTATGTTGCGCCCAGAGTTGTTGTGCATTAACCGGCAAAGGAATACGCCCCTGGTCTATAGATTGATATTTTTTAGCTAAGATTTTGAATTGATCTGCAGGTGTATCAATAAACGCCTCAGGCCAGGCATTGAAATTCGAACGCAAACTAACAGGTGATCGATCAATATAACCCCTGAGATTCATTTCAGCCACCAGTAATTTGTGACGCTGCTTTAAAGCCCAGCCATGCCCCACCCAGCGAAGAGTTTCAGGGTGCTTTGAATAACCTTTTTTATTATTTTTAATAATCGACACAATACCATGTAGCTCACGGTGTTCACCAAGCAAACTTTGTCGATTTAAATAACCCGGATTAATATCCCAGATACGCATAACTAAACAATATCACCATCAGTAAAACTGAAATAAATACCTTTAGTGCGGACAAACACCTATAATTCAATCACTCCTTCCCAAATGCTCTAGCATTAATTCAAAGTGCTGGTTATTTATGTACCAGGGTATTAGAATTTATGCGTATATAAATGTCAGAAAACTTTACGCTTTTATCAGGGAATAATCAGAAAAAACACTAACATATTGATTTAGATATATTAATAAAACTGGCTTGTATTTTGCAACAAATTAATTAATCATTTAATTTATTACAAAATCACCTCATAACTTACAAAAAATGAATGAAATGAAATCACCTAATGAGAAAATGCCAGCCACTACACACTAATAAAGCCGTATCAGGATGATACACATCATCTAAAGATCAATATAAACCAGGTTCTGGATAAAGAGATGAGATAAATGGATAAAATGTCAAAAATAATAATAAAACTGGTCAATATATTTATTTTAAGCACTACACTGCTTCATATTAGCAAATCATTCGCAGTACCTTTGCCCATATTGCCTGATCCAGCTTTAAATAACTGTCTGATTGAACAGGTCATTGCTAATAACTGGACAACGGCAGAAGATGTCACGGCTTTAAGCTGTATCAATAAAAATATTGAACGACTCGATGGCATGGAAGCATTTGTTAACCTTCTGAAGCTCAATCTTTCTAACAATAATATCTTTGACATTAGCTCATTAAGCAGTTTAGGCCAGCTAACAGCCCTGTATCTTTCGGATAACCCATACATTGAAGCAAGCCAGGCATTTAACATCATTGCCAGCAATATTAACCTGACCCATATTGGCCTTAACGGTATTACTATTAACGGCCCAGTACCAGTCTTTAAAACACCTGCCGATCAGGTGTATTCGCTGATTGAACTGGACGTAGGTAATACAGGCATTACAAATATTTCAGGTATTGAACAATATGCAACATTACAGAAACTAAACCTGGCAAATAACCAGATTCAGGATATTGGCCAATTGTCTACTTTATCTGTTAATGAACTGGACTTGTCGAATAACAACGTTATTGACGCATCTCCACTTAGCAGTTATACACAACTAACGGCTCTTTACTTATCTGGTAATAAATGGATATCTGCTGAGCAGGCGCTTGGCATTATCAATAACAACCTACAATTAACCCGTATCGGCCTGAATGATATTAATTTCGCAGGTTCGCCAACATATGGAAATATTCCTGCATTTATTAATAATTTAACCTCACAAGTTTATCCTCTTGTCGAACTGAAAATGGCCAATACAGGCATTAGTACCATATTGGGAGTAGAACAATATAACAACACTTTAAGAACACTGGATATTGCCAATAATAATATTGAAAATATTTCATTACTAAGCAACTTGCAATTAACTGAAGTTAATTTGTCAGATAACAAGATTAGTGATTTTTCTCCTTTACTAAATCAGACACATTTAACTCTCTTTAATGTTTCAAGAAACTATTTTTTTGATAACTGGCCTTACCAGACAAGAGACCTTATAACTCAAATAATTTCCAACAATCCAGGCCTGACACATATTGGTTTAAGTGGTTTAAAAATTGACGCACCCTTCCCTGTGTTTGCTGCCAGTCCTGATTGGCAGCCCTATGCGCTGATCGACCTTGATTTAAGTGATACAGGTGTTAGTGAGATTTATGGTATTGAACTGTATACCACGTTAAAAAATCTTAATCTGGCAAACAACAGCCTAACAACAATTAATCAGTTGTCTAACATGCCACTGAGCCAACTTGATATTTCCAATAACCATATCACTGATATCTCCCTTCTCTTAAATAGCATAAATGGCTTGAG
The DNA here is from genome assembly GCA_029879605.1 of Gammaproteobacteria bacterium. Lineage (GTDB taxonomy): Bacteria > Pseudomonadota > Gammaproteobacteria > SZUA-229 > SZUA-229 > JAPHQX01. Next base: position 3,598 of record JAOUQA010000086.1, on the reverse strand, counting down.
ATCCATAAATCTTTCAGGCAACAAGAGTATACCCACTTATCAAATTTCGTCATTTCTTAATCAAAATTATAATCTGACCCATATAGGATTGAATAATACCACTTATAACGAAGGCATCCCTTTATTGAATCACCCGATGATCATTGTTCCTTATAAACTATATGAACTAGATTTAGGCAACAACAAAATTAATAATATCTGGAATGTAGATAAATACCCAACACTGAAAAGCCTGAAAATCGCTAACAATCTGATTGATGATATTTCGCCTTTATCATTTACGAACCTGTCTTTAATGGAACTCGACATATCCGGTAATAATGTATCCGACATTAGCGCTTTATTCGGTTATAAACAGCTCAGAAAACTAAACCTATCCCATAATAATTTTTCTGAAGATTATCCAATGCAGGATCTATTGAGACATATAATCACTGATAATCAGCAACTTACTCATATTGGAATTAATGGATTTCCTACTGGATGGATCAACTTAACAACATCGACCGGACAATATTACAAACTAATTGAACTGGACATTGGTAATACTGGTATAGCAGCAGCCATACCAGAAATTCCTACTTTAAGAAAACTAAATTTATCCGGCAACAATCTAACAATTATTCCAGGCCTGACACCTCCAGTATATTTAAATAATTTACGTGAACTGGATATTTCTAATAATTCACTGACTGATATTTCGCATCTAATAAATGATGCGCAGATAACAGAACTTAAAAAATTGAATTTATCAAATAATCCAGGCATCCCACATGAGCAGGTTTCGACTATCATCAACCAGAATCACAGGCTGACGCATATAAATCTAAATAATGTTGTTTTATGGCATGCAGTTCCTGTATTTACTAACCCAATGACTAACTCACCTTATCAACTGGTAGAACTGGAACTCGCCAGCTCAAAAATTGAAACGTTGTGGGGTTTAGAGCAGTATACCAGCTTAAAAAAGCTTAACCTTGCGGATAATGATTTAATAGACATCAGTCTCTTATCAGGCCTGCAACTCAGTGAATTAAACTTATCAAATAATTTAATTACCGATATAACGCCATTACAGGGTTTTGATAACTTAACTACCCTTCATCTTTCAGGCAATAGCGAGATTGATGCTAACCAGGCATTATCAATTATTTCCAGTAATTATAAATTAGCTCGTATTGGCCTAAACGATATTCCTGTAGCTGTCATTCCTCCGTTAACTGACCCCACAACAGGTAACCCATATCAACTGTTAGAGCTAAACCTGGCAAACACAGGACTAATTCATCTCTTGGGTATCGATCAATTCAGTAAACTACAAAGCCTTAACCTGGCCAATAACAGGCTGACTGATATTAGCCCGTTATCAAACCTTCCCCTGCGTGAATTGAATTTATCTAACAATGATATTGGTAACATCAATCCACTAAATAGCTTTAGTGAATTAACCGCTTTATATATTTCTGGAAACATAAGAATTCCTGCTGAACAGGCCATAGGTATTATCAACTCGAATCAACAACTGACCCATGTAGGACTTAATGATATATTTTTTGGTGCCTATACTAGTGGTTCATTGCCAGGTTTCTTCAATTACCAGACAGGAAAACAATATAAACTACAACATCTGGAAATGTCCAACACAGGCATCTCATCCATTTATGGTATTGAGTCTTTTTCAAGCAGTTTGAAAAGCCTCAACCTGGCAAATAATCCACTTAGTGATATATCGACTTTAACCTGGTTCCCTAATACACAACTAACTGCACTGGATCTATCTGGCAACCAGATTGTAAGCATTGATCCTATAAGAAACTTCACTCGTTTAAATAAATTGTATCTTTCAAATAATAATTTTGATACCTATGAGTTACAAAGCATATGGAATATGATTAATAATAACCCAGGCCTGACTCATCTTGGACTGAATGGAATTAATTTTTTATATGATGGAATATTCACAACACCACAAGCTCAGCCCTATCGACTGGTCGAACTGGATTTAGGTAATAATGGCCCACGGTTACTACCCTTTGAATTCTCCCAGTACCAGACACTAAAAAAATTAAATCTGGAAAATAGTGGCCTCATAGATATAACACCTTTACAGACACTGCATTTACGTGAACTGAATTTATCTAATAACCAGTTGACCAGCCTTTCTGCCCTGGGAGGACAATTACACCTTAAGGCCATAAACCTGGCAGGCAATACTGATATTGCTATCAATGATGCTTACTGGCTGATTAACCAGAATACCGGGCTTAACCAGATTAATTTAAATGGTATTGCCATCAATGGCCCCGCACCATTATTTAGTAACATTGCAAGCGGACTTCCCTACCATCTAACTCACCTTGACCTGGGTAATACCGGGCTAACAGATATTATACAAATAAGTCAGTACGACTCATTAAATGTACTTAACCTCTCTGGTAATGATTTAGTTAATATTGATCCACTAACCAGTAATATAGATCCAGTCAACAGTTCATCTCTGCGTGAACTGGATCTCTCTCATAACCAGATTATTGATATTTACCAGCTAACATCATTCCGCAATTTAACCCATTTAAATTTATCTGGAAATACTGGCATTAATGCTACCCAGGCGTTTGATGTTATCAGCAGCAATACAGGTCTAACTCATATAGGTTTAAGTGGCATTAATTTCCCTCAGGGCAGCTCCCTACCCTGGTTTGATCAATTTACTGGACAGCCATATCACTTGATTGAACTGGATATGAGTAATACTGGACTAACTGATACACAGGCAATACCCATGTCAGGTTATACCCACCTGAAAAAATTGAACCTGGCTAATAACAACCTGTTATTTATTGATACCTATTCATTCGTAGATTTAAATCAGATTTTGCTGGTTGATTTAACTGGAAACACAAATCTGCAATGTAATAGCATGAACAGCTTAATACAGTCTCTGGGAACAGACGTGGTCATTGCACCATCACGATGTGCTGTAGGAAATGTACCAAGGCTAGATATATATGCACCAGCTGATGGATCGATTTTCCATCAGGGTCAGACGATTTATCTTGATGCATTTGCCACCGACTCAGAAGATGGCAATCTAAGTGCAAATATTCAATGGTCATCCAGCATTACAGGCATCCTTGGCAGCAACGGTCTCTTAACGACCCAGTTAGACCCTGGCATTCACACCCTGACAGCAAGTGTTGCCGATAGTGATAACAATACCGCCTGGAAGTCTATTACCATTACTGTAGAGGCCAATATAGCGCCCATTGTATCCATTACTAGTCCTGCGAGTGGATCAAATTATATCCTTGGTGACATAACTAATTTAACTGGTAATGCAATCGATAATGAAGACGGCGATATTTCTTCCAGTATCCAGTGGACATCTAATATTAATGGTTCATTGGGTACTGGATCACAGGTTGGCGTAAACCTGGCAGAAGGAACACACAGCATCACCGCAAATATAGCTGATAGCCTTGGAGCAACAAACCAGGCAAGCATAACTATAAATGTATACGGTGATAGCGATCTGGACGGCATGAATGATCTCTGGGAACTAAATAGCTTTGGAACACTGTCAAGAGATGGAACCGGT
>JAOUQA010000085.1 GCA_029879605.1 Gammaproteobacteria bacterium | reverse complement strand
CCAGGACTTAATATATGGCCAGAGTATTACCGATGCCTGTATGGGCTGGGATGAAACGGAAGGTCTGTTAAGGGAACTGGCGCAGGCTGTTCAACAGCGACGCCAGTAATCGTCAGCCTGTGGTTTAACCTATATAATCTTCCTGAAAGCGTAACTGGATCTGTTCAATTTCATGTTTGTCTTTTAACAGGGCATTGACACAATCTTCATCTAGTTCTTCACCACTCAGGCGTTCAAGTTCTGCATAGGCATTCTGGTTCGACCAGGCTTCTTTATAGGGGCGCTTGCTGGTCAGGGCATCAAATACATCAGCTACTGCAACAATACGAGCTTCAATAGGAATCGCGTTTCCAGCAAGACCATCCGGGTAGCCACTGCCATTTATTTTTTCATGATGATGGCGGACAATATTTTTCAGAATATTAATATGTGGTCTGTGGTCAAGTTTATAGTTTGATAGTATTTTGTTAATGATTTCCAGCCCCCTGGCACAGTGGCTTTTCATCTGTTCAAATTCTGTTTCATCAAGTCGTCCGGGTTTTAGTAGAATGCTGTCTGGAATTGATATTTTGCCTACATCATGCAGGGGTGCAAATAGAAAAATATGTTCAATGGCTTCGTCATCCATCTGGTACTTAGAAGCAACCTCCAGGGCAATTAAACGTGAATAACGGGCCATACGGGAAAGGTGTTCTCCCGTTTCAGGGTCTCTCTGGTGAGTCATTTCCAGGGCCGTGGTGACGGTCGCTGTTAAAGTCTGAATGTCACTGAATTCAATAATGGTAAATGCAGCAATGAGATGTGCCAGGGGTGACATGACGGCTAACACCTCATCGCTAAAGGCATTTAACTGTCCTGAATTTATAAAAATAAAGCCATAGAACAGACCCCGGTTATAAATTGGATAGGTATAGCTGGATTTGAAACCGCCTTTTTTAATCTGGATACTATGATGTTTTTTTACCGTATCATAAACAGACATGTCATTAATGATACGTGGCTCTCCAGAGCAAGCAATTTGCTGTAATGATTTAGAGTCTCCCAGTTTTGCCTGGTAGTGATTAAGTGGGCTAGCATCTTTGCTGCAGTGGATATAAGTTGTCAGTGTATCGCACTGGTTATCATAGAGGGCTATTGAAATACGATCGATGAAATTAAATTTTTTGTTGAGTTCATGGAAAACCAGAGACATTTTTTCAGAAATAAATTCTCTTTGGGAAATGCCTTTTAGTTGATCTTCAAATTTTGCCATGCACTAACTCCATAAAGTAATGGCACTTGTCCTGGTATGAAATAACAATATTTAATGCCAGAGAATATAAGTGACTCTGCTTAAAGATAGTTTATTCTTTTTAATAGCTCAAGGTAGCTCTTAGTTAATATTAATGACACATTTGAATAGAAGTAAAACGATCTTTACCTGGCCAGGTCGGTAATTAATTCATATGTGATTCAGTTATTTAATATCCAGTAGTTCAGCGGGTAAAGCGCGTCGCCAACTGGCGCGATTAACCAGCCAGTTATCATCATCTTTAATCATACTTAGTTCAAACTGATAGAGTTCAGCACGAATATTTAAGAATGAATCAAGATCTGTTACCGGTTTGCCGGTCATGGCGACATAGAGAATAACCTGTGCCTGTGACTCATCAATAAGCTGGATATCTTTTATATAGGTAAACAGGTGAATATTCTGGTGACCCATAAAATAACCCATAAGCAATCGCAGAACCATTTTCTTATCCAGTTTTTTCTCATCCGTATAAGTGTCTGCAATCAGTTCTTTTAGGCCTGATAGCTTCCTCTCTTCCGCCAGTTTTTCACCGGTGGCGATTGTCTGGCGTATGGCCGTTTCAGCGGATGGCTTGTCCTCGCTACAGGCGGCTAACAGGGCAGTGCAGGTCAATAATAGAGTTATAGGTAAAAAATATTTTTTAATTGTCATAAATTATTCAATAAAAACAGTTGGTTATACAAATATTAGTATTTGATGAAAGTCAAATATTCGTGTTCTCTTATCTGCTATCTTAGCACCACGTTTTTGTATTGGAGGTGCTACATGCCAGAAAAGAAAGCCAGACGGCTACATCGTATATTTCAGTTCAACATCATACTGGGTGTATTTATTTTCGCAATCAGCTGTTTTTTCATGATTACTGGTGAATATGAAAGTCTGGCGATGCGTAAACAGGCTGAGAGTATGTTAAATCTGGTCGGTCTGGGCGCTATGCTGTATGCCGTCGCATTCTGGTATATGACCCTGTTTGCTAACCCGCTGAAGAAGATCTCCAGCTAAGCTGATAAACCCGCAAGGTCGGTAGCAGTTGCAGGTGTTACCGGCCGGTTGATCTAATCATTCTCTCGCTCTGCTTTGACATTCGGTAGCAGGGTATCATTACAACTTATAAGAAGTCTTACCGGTTTACAGCAGACTTCACAATCTTCGGTGATATCCTGGTCACCCGCTGAGCAATCAATGGTGACATCAATGAGTTCCCAGCAATATGGGCACTGGATATTGACCGTTTCAATAAGTGACATGGGACAGTCCCTTTGCTGTTCTGGTTAATTACACCCTATGTTAATTCATAATCGAAGGTTGAAAACCCCTGAACAATTAGAGTTTTCTTAACGTCCATGCGGATGACTTTATTTGAGTTAAATATCCGACTTGCCATTAATTCCCCATGATCTAAAAACCTGATCGTGACGATTATTTTATATCGTTAGACTCATCAAAATCCTTTAACTAGCATTAGCGGCAAAAAGGTACTGCTGATTTATGTTGCTAGTTCAACGTTTGGCCAATATCACTGATCTGGATTTTATTTATTCCTGTATTTTGTATGGTTCCAGGAAAGGACATTTTTCATTTGATGTGGGAAATTCATTCATGGTGAACTGCATGAAAAGGGAAATGCAGTCTGTCGTTCATGATCAGCAGTTGCTGGACCAGCGCCAGGCGCAGGCATCTATTTTTTTTACCCAGGGTAAGCGTATTGCCACTTTAATTATGAGTGAAGTGGCCGGTGAACAATCAGCTTATGAAATCTACGCGATTGTAGTCGCCAGGAAATTTCAGCACCAGGGGTATGGCGGCCAGATTATTGATGAAGTGTTGAGTCATTATCCACAGTCAGATATTTATGCCCGTTGCGCACCGGGTTCTGATCAGATAGTCAGATTACTGGATAGACGGGGTTTTAGACTGTCATCAATAGATGATGATTACAGGGTATTTATAAGAGAATCAGCTCATTATTCTGATATTACCGAGCCCATGTATTTAAAGCATTCATGGCTATGAACAGGTTCGGGACAGCAAATTTATAACGTATTGTTTTTTTTTAATTTTTAACTTGTCGCCTGTATGAGGAACCGATGATACATCCCAAAACTGAACTCAGATTCGTTAATGCCGAAATTGGCTATGGTGTGTTTGCCACAGAGTTTATACCCAGAGGTACGATTTTATATGTCAAAGATGATCTGGAAATCGAAATTACCATGGCTCGTTTCAGGAAAATGGATAAAACCCACCAGGATATAGTCGAAAAGTTTTCCTATATTGATGAAAGGGGTGTCAGGATCATCAGCTGGGATCATGCTAAATATGTAAATCATCGATGTGACTGTAATTCGATGAGTACCGGTTATGGTTTTGAAATAGCGATACGGGATATTCAGCAGGATGAGGAAATTACCGATGAGTATGGCCTGTTTAATATCCCTGTACCCATCGATATCAACTGTGGCTGCACTAACTGCCGGCAGGTATTATTACCCACTGATGTTGATGAGTATTACCTGGCCTGGGATCAGCAGGTGGAATCAGCGATCAGGCTGATTAATGATGTCCATCAGCCTTTATGGGAGGTTCTGGATACCGTCAGCAGGACTGAGGTTATAAAATATTTATCCAGTCAGAGCCCCTATTGTTCAGTCAGGAAACTGAAATATCAAGGCCAGACTGAGGTGAAGAAAAATAAAACCTGTGCTGCCTGACTTTGCCAATAAAAAATATTGATTACAGCAATTAATATCTTTTTCTTTACAGCTTGTACTTTCTGATAAATATTAGCGCCGCTAGATTTATGCCAGCTATTTATTTGTGAGATAAGGTTTATGTCAGATATTGATGACGATGATGATTACGATGCAGAGGATGGAGATGAAATGCTAGAAGATTTTGAAGACATTGAAGATCCAGAAACGGTATTGGTCAGTCATTCCGATGCGCGTCGTCGACTTGAACAATTAAAGGAAGAAAAAGAACTGGAGCGACTGATCAAGGGTGAATTTGATGACTGGAACCTGGAGGACTAGCTCCTGTCAAACCAGTCCAGAACCCTGGTAATTGTTGCCTGTTTATGGCTGGTCTGTGAATAATTAGCATAGGCTTCTTTATGGATAACCGGTGCATCTTCAACCTGGAACAGGGATTTGCCCAGTTGCTGTTTGACCATGGCTTCAGGGAGATAGGCAGCACCACCACAGTTATTTAAAAAACCCAGTGCAAGTCGACCGACGCCTGCCCTCAGACTGGCGGGTCGTATATCAGGATATTGCCTCGCATGTATCATGCCAAATGACGTTCCCCAGTCAACGAAAATATAATTTTTATCAACAGCCTGTTCGGCGCTTACATTGTTTTCAGATGACACCATGATCAGGGGAACGGGTAGCAGTTCTTTTACCAGTATTTGTGGTGTTCTGGGTGGATCGAATACGAAGCCCAGGTCTAAAGTACCATCCATGATGTTTCGCATCAGGGAATCAGTTCGCATAACATCGGCCTGCAAGGCAGTGCTGGTATCAGTTTGATGAACCCAGCTTAGCCAGTCTTCCAGGAATATATCCCAGATACTGGGAAGTGCAGCAACACTCAGAAATGTATCTATGCCTTCGGGAATAGCAATTTCCTGTCTTGCTCTGTTCCAGCTGGTTAAAATGTTTTCAGCATAAAGGAGAAAACGTTCACCGGCAGCAGTCAGTTCGATATTGTTACGGTCACGGGTGAACAGGCGGGTACCCAGTTCTTCTTCAAGCTGACGTATTCGAGCACTAACAGCTGACTGACTAATAAATAAATTCCTGGCTGCCCGGCCAAAATGTCTTGAACGATACACCTCGAGAAAGGCTTTTAGTAGTCCTGTATCCATTAATGAATCATCTCAATGAATTCCTGTTAACTGATTTGTGATGTATTTAAAATTAAATGACAGAACAGGATATTAATCGAAAATTGTGATCGTGACATGCGATTTTTTTCTCTTTACTGGCAAAGAATAATGCCATAAAAACACAGCATTCTGTCTATTACAGTGATGCGATATGGCAGGACAAACAATGATGATTTCCACCAGCGGAGTAATTTATATGAAGTTTGTTACATTATTAGCGGTTTTGTCTTTAACTACAGTACTAAATCCAGTTTATGCCACTGAAATGGCAAACGCTGATGATGATATAGTGAGTTATTGTAATGAGCAGGCACAACTTGCCGGCATTGAAGATGCAGCTGAAAAAGCTCAATACGTAAACGAATGTATTGAAAGTTATGAAGTACCCGCCGCTGACTACCAGCAGCAAGGTCAGTAATTTATTGAAGATCGCATAACGTTCTTCGTTATTCAGAATATTGAGCCTGTGAAGCCCCGGCAACTACCGGGGCTTTTTTATTGTTAGCATGCTCAAAACAGTTTATTGTCAGTATTCTGTAAGGGTTGGGATTTTTGAGAACCGGGCATGACGCACAGTATGTTTGAAACGCTGAAAAATATTATCCAGGATGTTAATGATGCGTCTGGCCTCAGTGACGCACTTAATATAATCGTACAACGTACACGTAAGGTGATGCAGGTTGACGCTGTTTCAGTTTATTTTCATGATGTTAAGACTGATCAACTGGTGTTAATGGCAACGGATGGTTTAAACAAGAATGCGATTGGAAAAATAAGATTTAACCTGGATCAGGGGCTGGTCGGACTGGTCTTTAACCAGGTAGAAGCGGTGAATATCGAGGATGCCCATACTCATCCTAATTATCGTTTTGTTACAGAAACCGATGAAGTTCCATTTCATGGTTTTCTGGGTGTCCCTATTATTCAACATCGTCATGCGCTGGGTGTGCTGGTTGTACGGCAGACCGGGAAACGGCGTTTTTCGGCAAATGATGAAACCTTCCTGGTTACACTGGCTGCTCAACTGGCCGGTGCTATTTCTTATGCCGGAAAAAAAGGGGAGCTAAGTCACTGGCTGGAAGCTGTTGATGGTGATTCTTTTACCTTGAAAGGTTTAAGCGGTTCACCAGGTGTTGCGATTGGTGAGGCACTGGTGGTTTTTCCACCTGCAAATCTTGATGCGGTTCCTGATAACCCGATAACTGAAAATGAAATAGCTGACAATATTCAATTGTTTACTGATGCGATTAGTAAGGTAGAAGATGAATTCAGGGATCTTTCCAGGCGCATGGAGGGGGCTTTGCCAAAAGAAGAGCTGGCATTGTTTGATGTTTTTGGCCTGATGTTAAAAAGCGAGACGCTGCTGACAGCCGTCATCGATAGAATTAATGCCGGTCAGTGGGCGCAGGGTGCCTTGCGTGAAACCATTAGTGATCACGTAAAGCAGTTTAATGCCATGGATGATGATTACTTACGTGAACGTGCAGTTGATATAAAGGACCTGGGGCGGCGCATATTACTGCATTTACAAAAGCAGAAAACAGTCAGCAGGGAAATATCCGGGCCAGTGGTTCTGGTGGGTGAAGAAGTCAGTGTTTCTCAATTTGCTGAAGTGCCACTGGAAAATCTTGTCGCTATTGTTTCCACCAGGGGCTCGGCATCCTCACACGTAGCCATACTGTCTCATGCACTGGCAATCCCGGCTGTTATGGGTGTCGATAACCTGCCTGTGCATCGTATCAAGGGGCAGAAAATTGTTGTTGATGGTTATAGTGGAGAAATTTATGTTAAACCAACACTGGCAATGCTGGATGAATTTGAGCGCCTGGTAAAAGAAGAGCAGTCACTGGATGCCAGCTTAAATAATTTACTGGACCAGCCAGCAGAAACCCCGGATGGCAGGCACATACCTTTGTATGTGAATACGGGTCTGCTCGCTGATATTTCACCCTCGTTAAAAAGCGGTGCGGAAGGCGTCGGTTTGTACCGAACTGAAATACCCTTTCTTATCCGTGATGGTTTCCCGGGAGAAGATGAGCAGACTGAAATTTATCGCCAGGTCATACAGGGCTTTTCACCACGACCAGTAACATTTCGGACACTGGATATAGGTGGTGATAAGGCATTGCCTTATTTCCCGGTAGTTGAAGATAATCCTTTCCTGGGCTGGCGTGGAATACGCATTATGCTAGATCACCCCGAGATCTTTTTGACCCAGATTCGTGCCATATTACGGGCCAGTCAATTTAATAATAACCTGCGGTTAATGCTGCCCATGATCAGTGATGTCAGTGAAGTTGATGAAGCACTGGTATTAATTGACAGGGCCTATAATGAATTAATCAACGAAGGTTATGATATTTCATACCCGGTGACCGGTGTCATGATAGAAGTACCGTCTGCTGTTTA
>JAOUQA010000084.1 GCA_029879605.1 Gammaproteobacteria bacterium | reverse complement strand
TTTAATGACTTCATTTTAGCTGCGGCAGCAAATAAATGTACTACAGAAACCATGCATTCTCTTAACTTAACAACTTCCCCCTGTAATTTCATTTTGCCAGATTCAATACGAGAAAAATCAAGTATATCGTTTACAATAACAAGTAAGTCTTTAACACAGGTCTCAATAATGTCGACATATTCTGACTGTGTCTTACTGAGTTCTGTTTTAGATAGCAAGCTGGTAAACCCTATAACACCATTCATGGGGGTTCTGATTTCATGACTCATATTTGCCAGAAAAAGACTTTTTGCCTGGTTCGCCTGTTCCGCCTGCTCTTTTGCCTTAATAAGATTCAGTTCCGCAAGCCTCCTTGCTGTAAAATCCTGGCCGGTACCTTCAACTCCAGTAATATCGCCCTGACTATTTATCAAAAAATGAGCATTTGTAGACATCCAGACAGTAGAGCCATTTTTATGCTTTAAAGTAATTGGATATTGTTCAACATGCCCACCATTATCTGCCATAGCCTTTAAGAAAACAGACCGCTGATCAGGGTCAGTATAAAAATCAGTGATTTTTCTACCAATTAGCTCATCGGGCTTATAATCCAATAATGGTTCGACAGAAGAAGAAACAAAAAGCAGCACACCGTCTACATCAGTTCGATAATAAGTATCCTGTAAATTATCCAGAATACCTTTTAACTCACGCCTTGAACTTGTTAAATCTTTCTCTATAGATCGTTGTTTATCAGCGCCAGATAAATCATGTGATCTTAGTCTTATATACGCTCTCATCCATAATATGAAAAAGAATAACGCGATAAAGGCAAGAAATGCCTGGATATGTCCCGCTGATAGTGCCATAGAAATTATTCCTGAGTTGCGATTTGCTTCTGACAGAATAGAAATTCTATTTACTGACAGGTCCCTGTTATTTTTTACTATTCTATATAAATACTAGTTATCTTGCGACATTTGACTGACATATAGTATTAAAATACATCAATGCATAAAATTATATAATAATTCATAGCATAAACTTAACTTCTCACTAATTAAGTTTTTATTATACTAATGGAAATTGTTCTGCCTGAGCTTTGTATTGGTAATTTTATCTTCTAGTTCAGATATCGTGAACGGTTTTATTAACACGGAATTTATTCCATTATCACGTAGGTATTTCTTATCAAACATAACATCATCACCTGTGCAAATTATTATATCAATATCCTGCCTTAACCTGAGGATAGCGCGACTGAATTGATCACCCATAATTGCGGGCATAACATGATCAGCGATAACCACATCATAAGCATATGGATTTATTTCAAAGTTTTTAAAAGCCTCTTTTGCAGATGAATAAGCAGTCACCTGGTGACCTAACTGTGTCAGCATATCGCATACAGCATCTAAGTATAATTCTTCATTATCCACATAAAGTATTTTTAGGCCATCATACTCTGGGACAGGGTAAAAATCTGTCGGCTGCAAAATCGATAACATTGACTGATCGGCAATTGGAAAATATAACTCGAACGTTGTATATATATTCTTTTTACTATGAACATTTACTCCACCACCATATGACTTAAGCATACTATATACAACTGCCAACCCCATTCCAGTACCCTGACCAATAGCCTTAGTTGTATAAAATGGTTCAAATACACGATGATATTCACCCTTGCCTATTCCAGCACCATTATCAGTTACAGAAACCTTTATATAATCCCCTTCTGACAAATCAACACTCTCAGATATTTCCCCTTCCCTAATCCTGACATTATTAACAGCGATTTTAATGACGCCTTTATCCTGTACAGCATAAACAGCATTATTAACCACATTTTGCAAAATCTGCCTGAATTCCTGTTGATCAATCAGTATTGACTGATTATTACAATTATTTTCTATCTTAAGATCGATATCCTCCGGAATAATCGTCCTAATATGATTTATTTCTTCAGTAATTTTATCGCATACATCAAGCTGCTCTATTTTCTTTATGTTTTTACGACTAAATATCAGCAACTGTTGAACGAGTGATTTGGATCTATCTGATGCAGATAAAATATGATTAATATATTTTTTATTGACTTCATTTAAATCTGGTGTCTTTAATAACAGTCCACCATAACCAATAACGACTCCAAGCATATTATTAAATTCATGTGCAATTCCGCCTATAAGAGCTGATAGTGATCGCATTCTACTTGCATGATGAATTGACTTTTCTTTTTCATAACGATTATTTTTATAATACTTACTGCTTGTTAAGTCCACCAGACACCCAACTATACTCTCGGGCATACCATTTTTGTCTCTAACTATCTGCAATTCATCTCTTAACAATCGATATTCACCATCACAATCCCTGAATCTATATTCATTTACACAATGCTCCTTATCCACCAGGCCTGAAAGACTATTAGCAACATCTGCTCGATCATCTGGGTGCAAATTATCAAACCAGTAATTCTTTTTATTTATTAATTCCTCAGGACTGAAACCTAGCAGCCTTGTTATATTATCAGTTATATAGATAATTGAGTGATTTTCATCTGGTTCACAACGATAAATAACTGATGAACTGTCTTCTAATAACTCACTTAAGTTTTGCTGTAAATTTTCAAGACTTTCTTCATCCCTGTTTTCAACATGGATAACTCCTAGAATATACCTCCCCTGATTAGCAGGATCAGTCTTTACAACAATATTATTTCGCACCCAGCTGATATCACCATTCTTTAAATGGATACGATATGACAGATCTTTTTCTTCACCTGTTTGAATAACTACTGATATTTCCTGAGATATTTTTTCTTTATCATCTATATGTATTGAATCCCACCACAATCGAGGCTGCTCAAGGCACTCTTCCTGTCTATAACCAAGAATATTTCGAATACCCGTATTAACATATAAAATATTATAATTCTCTGGATCAGCAGCAAATACCATATCAGGTATTCTATCTACAACATCTTTAAAATCAATCACCGACTTTCTCCTGAAGCAATCAGCTATGACCTAATAGATAAATTCCATTTATCGTTTGACTATTAGAGTCCAGGAACCTGACTGCTACCACATTACTCAAGCTATTTATGATCTCAACAGAGCATCAGATCGCGCCCTGTTAATTAATCCAAATATTAGATCCAATTAAACTTTGTCTATCATCTATTCAGCCTCCTTCTAAGCTGATACAGCATATACGAATGCCCAACTTATGTGCATATCATCTCTCAGCTCAGACATGTCTGAACTGGCTTCTTGTAAAAAAATGTAGATGTTTATTTGATAATCTATTCTGAAGTCTTATTATCATTTATTTTAGGCGCTTAGCCGAAATAGTCTTAATCTTCACTTATCTTTACTTAATATACAAGCAAAACAACTATCAACTAGCTTATGAAATACAACTTCTAGTACTTGAACTCAAATTCGAATAAGTATTACGTATTATCACCACTAAAAAAACAAATAATTGCTATATATCAATCTTTTAATCTATATTAATATTCTAAACTTTCACCGCTCCGAGATATCAGTACCATTCATTACTATCAATTGATAATTCCAGCCACGCTTTAATACTTACCATATCAACACCAACTCAGGCCTTTGCTCAGCACTATTAAACATGGCTGGCAAACATACATACGACTTCATTACTATCGATTTTAATTCATAGGATCAGCGAGGAAACTGACATCAATGTTGAAAACACCAATAATAATCAATAACCAGACAGGAATACCTAACACTATAAAAATAATATTATAAAATGAGTACGAACTATTCAATTTTCCTTCCGGATCATTATTTACCCGATTGACTACACCCTGAATAACATAAAGAGGCCAGAGAATAATAAAGATCATCAACAAACCAATATAATCGACCATTCCAATCTCATCAGTATTCCTGGTAAAAACATCAAGAAAATTTGTTAACACTGTGAGCAGCACAAATATTGTAGCCAGGCTGCTTCCTCCCCATACCACTTTTATGTCTTTATCATCAGCCGCTACTTCTATTTTTCTAAATAATGAATGGGTAAAAAATATGTAAAAAATAGATCTCAAAGCGGGTATTACAGCCTGTCCGAATTTATCTTTCTGCAGCTTCCAGTTTTTATAAAACCAGTAAATCGGATACATACCAAATGTCGAAATATATAAAACGATCAGCTTAATTTGAGATGTTGGGAAAAACATTACACCTGATTCTAGCGCCAGGCCATCATTCAAATCTGACTCTGGTGCCGAATAAATATTATCGCCTGACATAAAAATTCACCTTTAAATAATATTGTTATTCACATTTAACCATAGCATAAATACGCTATTTATCTGTTACTTTGTACTAATATAACCAGTAATAACGACATGATTAAAAGAATATGGATACATCAACCAACATAAGCCTTGATAAAGAACAACTACTGGAAGCAATTAGTGAAGCCCAGGCATCCTATATTAATGACAAAGATACCCGTCACATTTTTGATAGTTTATTAATATCATTACTTAAACTAACTGGTAGCGAATACGGATATATCGGTGAGGTTCTCTATCAACCTGACGGCAACCCTTTCCTGCGAACACATGCTATTTCGAATATAGCCTGGGATGACGATACCAGAAAATTTTATGAACAGCATGCACCAACAGGTCTTGAGTTCTATAACCTTAACACTTTATTTGGTTACGTCCTCGACAAGCAGGAAATTGTAATATCTAATGATCCTGGTAATGACCCAAGGGCAGGCGGCTTACCCCCTGGCCATCCAGATCTTAATGCATATCTCGGTCTGCCATTTATGGCTGATGGAAAACTTGTTGGATCTGCAGGCATATCAAACAGAGTAAATGGCTACGATGATGAATTAGTTGAGTTTCTTAAACCCTTTATGGCCACCTGCGCCAACATCCTGCTTGCCAACCGGGCACAAAAAGAACAAAAAAGAAATGAAAAAATCAAATCTGACTTTGTATCAATTGTATCACATGAATTACGCACACCCATGACTGCAATTCGAGGATCTCTTGGCCTGTTAGATGGAATCTATAAGGAACAATTACCAGACCAGGCCAAAGAAATAATCACTACAGCTAACCAGGGCTGCATTCGAATGTTAAGACTACTGGATGATATTCTTGATGTTCAGAGAATGGAAACAGGAACCATTGAAATCACACCCGGCAAGTGCAATTTGAAAAACATTATTATCAAGGTACTCGATGAACTTGATGCACAGATTAAACAAGCCGAAGTACAGGTTAAAACGCATATTGAAGATAATTTAATCATCCAGGCAGACAGTGATCGCATGTCACAAATTATCATTAACTTAATATCTAATGCTATTAAATTTACCCCAAAAGGAATTTTAACTATATCTGCAAAAGATCATGGTGATAGAACCACGATTAACATCGAAGATAATGGTAAAGGAATACCTGAAGAAGAATTACCTCATATATTCGATAAATTTCACCAGATTGGAGATGTAAACACCAGGAATAACAACGGTGTAGGTCTTGGCCTTTTTATTGTTAAAAAACTGGTTGAAAAACATGGTGGCACAATTGAGGCTAGTAGTGAACTAGACAAAGGCACATGCTTCACGATCAACCTCCCTAAATACTGGACAAAAGCCTAGTTATAACCCTACCTCCATATAATCATCAAATCAAAAACCTGTTTCAGCTATTGATATATATCTGGTTTCTGTTTTAATCCTGGTCTTATGATAATTCTATTTCAGGCATCAAAATGAAAGCTGGTAGCATTATTTTGCTATTCTGCATAGTCTGCTCTGTATCTGCAGAAAGTCTGTGGATCAGTAATATCGAGCCTGATCATTCGAACGCAATTAAAACCAGCAGCCTGTCAAATAATAAATTAATCTGTCGTGCAAAATATAATAATGAACTTTTCATTGGGGAAATTTACGATGGTCAATGTCGAATATCGACAAACCAGACAGTCTTAAATATCAATAAATACGAAATATTAATCAACAAGATAAATAAATTTACCAGCTATAAACCGAATTATGTTGTTTATGTGCCCAGAGAAGGCAACACACCACCTGACGATGACGAACATCTGGAGTTTTTTTATTCTTTTAAATACCGCCTTTCTGACCTTAGATTTTCCAGACTATTCGATCATAGCAATTATTTTTATCTTTCTTATACAGGTAAATTCGACTTTTATACCGATATTTTTCATAACACACCCGATAGTAGAAAATCATCACCCGTCATCAATCGACTGAGCAACCCAGAACTTCATTATACAATTCAGCTTTCTCCAGAAGGCACTAAAAATGGATTATTCAGCAAATATATAGATTTTGCTTTTGGTCATGAATCCAATGGTCAGACCCTCGATGTTGATAGTTATATATCCTACCGTGATAATACTCAGGATGGCGTACATTATGTTGATTATATAAGCCGTGGCTGGGATTATTTATCTGCAGAATATAAACTTGAATACAATAAAAACAACTGCCAGGACCAGTACTTATCATGCCTCTATGCCCATATCTATCTAAGATACTTCTATGATTATGGCCCATTACAAAAAGGGATAGACGATACAATATTCTGGCCATCATCAGGAAACGATGATGCAAAAATCGAAGACTATGATGGTATTCGCTTAATCTTTGGTAAAGAGTATCCTGCAAAACCTGGCAACCCACCTGATAAAGGCTACTGGATTACCTATAGAACTGGTATTAACAATACTGGTGAATACAATACATTCAGTCTCAACCTCAGACATGACGTTCATTTCTTTGGGCTCGAACTTCCGGTATATATAAAATATTTCAATGGCTATGGCAAAGAACTAACAACATACCATGAAAGAGATGAAGAATGGACTATTGGGCTACAGTTTAAGTAGTTCCCAAATACTTACAACCATCTGGAGTCACTATTATTACAAATTTTCTATTCGCAAGAATGACTATTATTTAACATGCTAGCCGATTCAAACCCCAATACTTCAGCTTCATCAAGATTTACTCGATGAATTTTGTAAAGATATACATTTCCTGTAGGTGCATCACACACAGCCGGATAAAAAAGCCCATCATTGCCTTTTGCTGAACAAATCACATCAATACCCGCTGTAATCAATTCCATGGCCATTTCATCAAGTGTAATATTTGCATTGTTGCACTGAACTGAACCATCATATTTATACACCATCGTATACTGATGATCCGAATCTTCAGGCACACATGAACAAAGAACCAATATTAAAGAAAAAACACTTATATATTTCATAATCATTCTCAATACTTTCATCCAGACATACTGTACTTTAAACCTGGTTTACCCATACATAATATCACACCATAATTAATGCTCTTTACAAACCACTACAAGCTCAATCAGCCTCCTCGGAAACCTTCTAAGTAATAAACCATTTAAACATTAACAGCATTGCTTACTTTATCTCAATACGATATTGAACATAAATTTCTCTTGATAAGCTAAGAGTACCCGGATTCATCTGGATCACCGAAGGAGATGACTCATAATTTCTACTAACAGGCTTAGATTCCATCTTCTCCGCCATTACAGGTTCAGATACATTTAATAAACTAC
>JAOUQA010000094.1 GCA_029879605.1 Gammaproteobacteria bacterium | reverse complement strand
CTGGTTTTTGATGAGCAGAACAAGTCATTTGATATCTGGGGTACAAAAGGTAACGGCATACTTAGCAAACCACTGGGTATCAGCTCAGATAAGCATGGCAATATTTATGTAACTGATTCAATTTTAAAACGAGTTGTAGTCTTCAGTCCCAGGGGGCAGTTTTTGTACGCCATGGGCAAAAAAGGTGATTTAACCAGACCTGTTGGCATTGCTATCGATGATCAACGCAACCGTGTTTATGTTGTTGATAGTAAGGAACACCACATCGTAGTCTTTAATAAAAAAGGCCAGCTAATCGAAACCATTGGCAAACGCGGCTCAAACCCGCTGGAATTTAACTTTCCTACCAATATTGCATTAGATAGCAGCGGTAAAATTTATATTACGGACAGTATGAATTTCCGCGTTCATATCATCAATCCGGATGGTAGCTTTCATAAAAGCTTTGGTTCAAATGGCAATGGCCGCGGACAGTTTGTCCGCGCCAAGGGCATAGCGGTGGATTCATTAAATCATATTTATGTCGCCGATGCGGCTTTCAATAATATCCAGATCTTTGATCCCGAGGGCAGGTTACTGCTTAATCTTGGCTCCATGGGTCGAGAACCGGGCCAGTTTATTCTACCAGCCGGACTTTATATTGATCCGGAAAATAAGATATACGTGGCTGACCAGTACAATTTTAGAGTTCAGGTTTTTCAATACCTGGAAAACAGCAATGATGTTAAACAACCAGAGATATTAGACAAGGAGAAGATTACTACTCAGAAAAACATATCTCGTCAACATGATCTTAATGATCAAGAGGTGCAATCATGAAAACTTTATTTCGCACAATACCCATTGTCGCACTGTTATGGATGGGGTTTATTGCACTGGTACAGGCAGATGTCGCCGCTACCAAGCATAACCTGTCCAGTACACAGCCTGACACGGTCAACAACATAAGCACAGCAGCAACTGCTTTTGTTTGTGGCTTCTGCCATTCACCTCACACCGAATCCGGTGGACCGGCACCATTATGGAATAGAACGACACCGGCTGGACCTTATACTATGTATAATGTTACTGCGAGTGCCACTATGGATATGACGGTTGCTGGATCACCTGCCAGTATTTCACTGGCCTGCCTGTCATGCCATGATGGAACAGTAGGCTTTGACCAGTTAATCAATGGTGCAGGCTCCGGTAATTACAATGCGGCCGGTGCAGACCAGGGCTGGCAGTTCACCCTGAATGGCGGCAATGTAGCTGACACAATGCCAGCTGGTGGCGTAACCAACCTGGGAACAAACTTAACAGGTGATCATCCAATATCTGTTACCTATGATCCAACCGCCGATACTGCATTTCAACCACTGGCAACAGTACAGGCTGCACTGCAACTTTATGGAGCTTCAGAAAACCAGGTAGAATGTGCTAGCTGCCACAACCCGCATGAATCAACAAATCCAACATTCTTACGGGTTGGTATCGACACGTTATGTACAACATGTCATATTAAATAGAGATATTATTAAAATAAAAAATTTAACCAGTGTAGGACAGGAAGGATATGCAAATTTGTTTACGTTTATTAATCCTTCCCGTCCTTTTTCTTTTACTCTCATGCAGCCAGAAAACACTGTCAATTTTTTTTGATCTTCCTGCCACACCACCTGATAAAATTACCCAGGCTCAGCAACCCACTGATCAACAGGCCATTAGCCAAACGGAAACTGCAACTATCAAAGAGGAAGAGGTTACACCATTAGTCGTTACAGAAATAGAAAATGCCCGATCCTGGAAGGAAGCAGAAAAGATGCTACCGATAAATAAACTGGGACAACGGGACTGGGCCATGGCTTTACAACAATCAATCATCCAGCCCCGTAGCGCCATTGGTGGAACGCGCGAACCCGGCTTTATTTTCAAATTTGATTTTTACCTCAAGGGGCCGGACCCGGTATTTGACGCCTTCTTTCCACATTCAGTACATACCCAGCATCTCGACTGTGCCAGCTGTCATCCTAAACTGTTCCGTTATCGCGGCACAAAAATTACCATGGATGATATCAACAAGGGCCAATATTGTGGTTTCTGCCATGGCTCGGTATCTTTTTCACCTGGCCCGGAAAACTGTGCGCGCTGTCACACGGCACTGGCGGGGGGATAACAATTATGAACAAAACTTACAAACTGTTATCACTTATTGTCCTGCTTACCACTTGTACCAGTACTATAGTAAACACGGCGATAGCCGAAACACCACCGGGTGATATTATTTTCGGCGATATTATTTATGAAGGTAAAGGTGCAGAAAAAGGCCTGCCCTCATCCCATTTCCCTCACTGGAAACATCGTATCCGCTACCGCTGCTACGTTTGCCATGAAAAGATTTTTAAAATGCAACGGGGCGCAAATAAAATGAGTATGCAACAATTTAAAGACGGACAGTTCTGCGGAGAGTGCCATAATGGCAAAGAAGCCTACAAAATCGGGTTTGATACATGCAACCGTTGTCACAACAAAACAGCCGCTACCAGACCCAAGCCCTAGATCATGTTCGCGATACGATAGAACAGATTATCCGGCTTACGTTTGATAGAATCAATACAACCGTCTCTAGCCCGAAACTGTTGCTATTAAACTGTTTACCCTTTCTACTCAACCAGAAAGTATTATTAATACTAGTTTTCTCGGTCACTTTTCTTACAACGGGCATTAGCAAGTCTGAACAACTGGTTATTTATGAGCCATTAACCTGGGATGCAGGATTTTTATTTGATGGCAGATGGCGCAGTTATGAAACCAGCCCTGGAAACACACAGGACAGTAAAGAACAGCGTTTTCGTGAGCAGTTCAGTTTTAAAAAGAACATTCATATTCTTGACCCAGGCATCGCTACTTTTTCTTTTGACTTACGTCCAACATTTGATCAAAACAATTATGACACAACCGCGGGAGCGAATAATGACACGGATTCCACCACCTTGAATTATTCCGCAAACAGTAGCTTTTTACATGGCACAAAAATGCCCATCAACCTCTCTGCCGGTATTAACAGAACCAGTGGTGTTACTACTCAATCACTGGGAGCCAGAACTGACTTTGACCTCAAGAATCAACAACTAACATTCAATTTGAAAAACATTTATTTTCCTTCTTTTATTTCTTATACAACACGTGAACAGGAACTGATTCAGGAATCAGGATTCAGCTCAGTTCTTTTACATACCCACGACAGAATACATCGCTTAAACTATCGTGGACGCAGCAGCAAAATGAACCTGAGCATTGAACAAATGGAATATGAAGATTTTATTTATAATAGAAACTACACATATAATCGCGAACAATTAACCCATGGATTTCACTGGGGAAAAAACAGCCATATTAATAGCCGCATCGAACATACCGAACAACAGGAATTTGGTGCTTATGAGAACTTGAATTTGACAGAAAAAATCAGGCTACAACATACTCAAAACTTATACTCCAGTTACCAATTTGATTACAAAGAAACAGAACGAAATGTAAAAACCACCAGCTATTACAATAATTTTGACATTAATCATCAACTCTATACCAACCTGAGAACCCAGTTTGGCTACCAGCAGAACACCAGTCGCTATTCAAATGGCAGCACTGGAGAATCTACTACTACTGGACCAAAATACAGTTTAAATTACAGTAAAAAATTACCTGCTCAAAACAGTTATATTTCAATGGGAGTCAATGGATCACGACTCACAACTGAGCAATCAGGAGGAACCCAGATTATAGACGTTATCGGCTATAGCAAAACCTTTGAGACCGACCGTATTTTACTGGAACAACGCTATATTGATATTACCACTATTGAATTACAGTCTTCAGGCGGCGCCACCTATATTGAAGGCATCGACTATACCATTACCCAGGCTCCCAGTGGTTATACCGAAGTCTACCGAATTGCCAGTGGCAGTGGCGGCAATATAAACCCGGACGAAACGGTATCCGTCAATTACAGCCACTGGGCACCAGGTAATGTTTCACAAACCTCTGGCTTCTTTTTACGTTTAAATTTAGACAACTTCCAGCTTTATCATAACCAGTCAGCTAATGAACAAGAACTCAATATCGACCCTGCCAGTTTAATTAATGTAACCTTTCCTTCAGCATTTTCAGCCAACTCTGAAACACGCCATAGCACTACTGGACTTTCCTACAACCTGTCTAAAGACAAATTCAAACTGGCACTAGGACTGGAAACTCAGAATACACATCTGAATTACTATGAGACCCAGTCACAAACTTTTAAACAATCTTTACTTTATAGTTTCAATCCACTTATTACTCTAAATACCACTCTTAATCTCAGTGCCATGGAAACTACTTTATCAAAATCTGATTCATTCAGTGCATCCGTTCAAATGAATATCAGACTACCCAGGAGCCGTATCACTCTGAAACCCCATATGAATTATCGTCAACTGGATGATAATCTGGGTAACGACGATCAGTATCTTAATGAAGGCGTCATCCTTGAGTGGCGTTATCACCTGTTATCTGTTAATGCCAGTCTGGATCACTATCAGTGGCATAGTAATGCAGGTGATAATGAAGATAACAGGCTCATGATTAACCTGGTAAGGCGGTCGAAATGAAACAGCTAATTCTCATCGGCCTAACCCTGTTGCTGCTTTCCAGTTGCTCTACCCCGCCTGCACATAAAACTGATCAGGCCCAGGCCACTGAAATCACCTGGCCGGCACCACCACTTAAAACACGTATTAAATACCTATATCAATTTTCTGATCCCACTGACCTGGAAATTCATCAGTCACTACTGTCACGGTTCTGGGGCTGGCTATCAGGTCGCAATCTAAACTCAGGCATGGTTAGACCCTATACCATTGCTGTCAAAGACCAGTTAATGGTCGTCACTGATCCCGGTAAAAAAGTGGTACACCTGTTTAATACGGCCAGCAGTGACTATTTACAAATTGAACGGGCTAAAGATACCTACCTGGCCTCCCCGGTTGGCGCAGCTATCGGCAATGACAGTATTTATATCTCTGATTCCATACTAGGTACAATTTTCATCTTCACAAAAGAAGGTCAATTCAGCCACTCAATCGAGGGATTAAACAGACCCACTGGTCTTTTTTTTGACAATAAAAACAAAAAGTTATACGTATCCGATACACTTAACCACACTATTATCGTCTATAATCATAAAGGTGAGAAAGAGTTTTCCTTTGGACAACGTCAGAAAAAAGGTGGCGACTTCAACTTCCCAAGCCACCTGGCACTGAACAATGACCGGCTGTTTGTTAACGACACCATGAATTTCCGCATCCAGTCATTCGACCTGGCCGGGAAATTTATTAACAGCTTTGGAAAACACGGTGACTCCTCGGGGTATTTTTCTCAACCCAAGGGTATTGGTGTTGATAGCAAGGGTCATATTTATGTAGTAGACGCCATCTTCCACCGTGTACAAATTTTTGATCAAACGGGTAAATACTTAATGGCCTTTGGCAGCCAGGGACGTAAAGCAGGAGAATTCTGGTTACCCTCAGGCCTGTTTATTCATCAGGACAAAATTTATGTAGCGGATTCCTATAATCGGCGAGTGCAGGTATTTCAGTATGTGGGTGGTTAAGATAAAAAGCCGACTGGTTATTCTGTCATTAATGACTCTTACGATCATTACTGCCGGTACCAGCACAGGTATCTTTGCTGTACAGGATGTTGCTAATACTCGTCATAATTTATCTGTCAGCGGCCCTGGCACAATTAAAAGCACCACTGTGACTCATGTCTGTGTCTTCTGCCATACACCCCATGCCGCCATGCCTGATGCGCCTCTCTGGAACCATACTCTTTCATCGGGTCAAACCTATACGCCCTATGGCAGTACTACACTCGACGCAACACCTGGCCAGCCTACGGGTAAATCAACATTATGCCTGGCCTGTCATGATGGCACGGTTGCGCTTGGCGAACTGTCTAATCCACCCACAGGTGAAACCCTGGACGCAATTCTAACAAATCCTATGAGTGCTGCTGAAAGAGGCTACCTGGGCACTGACCTCAGTGATGATCACCCGGTTTCATTTGTATATGACACAACGCTACAACTCAATGATGGCCAGTTATTTGATCCTGCAACCATTGGTCTACCACTGGATGGCACGGGCTCTGACCGGGTTGAATGCACCACCTGTCACGACCCTCATGAGGCGACCAATGCTCCTTTTCTTCGTGTCAGCTCCCTTAACTCTGCCATCTGTATCACCTGCCATAATAAAACCGGCTGGACAGGTTCTACTCACCAGAGCTCGACCCAGACCTGGAATGGTACTGGCACCAGCCCATGGAGTAACCGTCGTGCAGAATGGCGAGGTACAACCGTCGCAGAAAATGGCTGCCTTAACTGTCATACACCACACAGTGCTGGAACACCTGCTCGACTACAAAAAGCCCTGGAAGAAAACACCTGTTATAGCTGCCATAACGGTAATACCGCCATAAACATCCAGGGTGAATTCAACAAACCCGGTGGCACGGTACACCCGGTAGCTACCAGCCCGAATGCTAATCACGATGTCGAAATACTGGAAAACCCACTGACCATGACCATACATGCGGAATGTGCAGACTGTCATAATCCCCATAGTGTTCAATCTGACCAGCCGATGGTGTCTTTTAATCCTGCTGATCCACTGAATAACCTGATTCATACTACACCACCGCTCGCCAATGCGCGTATTCAGGATGTGAAAGGTGTTGATATTAATGGCAATGTCGTGAATTCTGTCACCAACCAGTATGAACTCTGCTTCAAATGCCACGGCTTACCTGGCAAGGGAGCCTGCGGTAGTAATGTAACAACTGATCGTTGTTCGACTGCAACAGGCTGGGGCATGATACGAGTAGATGGAATTTATAACCTTCGTGATAAGCTAAACGAAAATAATGCTGGCCTGGTTTCATGGCATCCAGTTGTTACCAATAACGCCGCCAATAACGCTGAAGTACCCAGCTTAAGAGCGGACATTCCTCTTGATAAAATCAACAGCCTGATTTATTGCACCGACTGTCATAACGGCGATACCTCAGCGGCAACAGGGGGAACCGGACCAAATGGCCCGCACGGATCCAGCCAGGAAGGACTGCTTGCTTTACCTTATGCACTTGATCCCATCGTACCAACCAGTGGCAGTACTGATTTTGTACTTTGCTTTAAATGTCATTCAGAAGCTGCCTTGTTAACTTCACCATTAAGCGGTTTTTCCCATGATCGACACATTAATACTCGAACAAAATCCTGCATTAACTGTCATGATCCACATGGCTCACAT
>JAOUQA010000003.1 GCA_029879605.1 Gammaproteobacteria bacterium | reverse complement strand
GGGGAATTAGTAAAAACCGGCGCACTGAGCAAACTGGAAGTTATTAATATTCAACAAAACCCTGTGCCCGCAACTGAGCTCAATGTACGATCAGTTCCCTGGGTCAGAATTGGTCCCTTCGAACTCACCGGACTGCGTACAAAAAAAGAATTTGAACAATGGATACAACGTGCCGATGATCCATCCGCTATGGGAAATTATTTTGGTGAACTCATGCTCAATGGTGAAATCCATAAAGTACACGATATTATTCAGGACAAGCCTGAATATTTTCCATTGCTATTTGATTTAATGGCAGACCCGGATACATCGCTTTCAGTACGCATTGGTATTGGTGCCGTGGTTGAAGATTTTGCTGGCAGCGAACTACTTATACAATCAATTGAACAACTGGGTGAATATACAAAACATCCAGACAACCATGTGCGGACTGATGCCTGTCATTACCTGGGCCTGTCACGAAATAAAAATGCAATAAACTATATCCAGCCTTTATTAAACGATGACAATGAAGAAACCAGGGAAGTGGCAGCTGAAGCACTGGAAGAAATCAATGAAGCAAGCTGACGTTTTTTTATTTATTACAATTCGGTGCTTATATGTTCCCATTACACGATGACAATCCCACTCGTATAACGCCCTATTTTACTATCCTGTTTATTGTCAGTTGTGTACTGATTTTTTTCTGGCAATTATCACTGGGTCCCCTTGGACAAAAAGCCGTGTATAGCCTTGGCATGATTCCCGCGGTGATCTTCAATCTAAAACAACTGGCGCCTGAACTCGTCAGCGTACCTCCACTGGCGACTTTTTTTACCTCCATGTTTTTACACGGTGGCTGGATGCACCTCGTTGGCAACATGTTATACCTGTGGATATTCGGTAATAATATCGAAGACGCCATGGGCCATGGCCGATTTATCGTTTTCTATCTTACCTGTGGTGTTGCCGCCGCACTGGCCCAGGCAATCCCTGCGCCGGATTCAGCCATCCCGATGATCGGTGCCAGCGGCGCTATCTCCGGTGTACTGGGCGCCTACCTGTTGCTATACCCACATGCCCGGGTGCTGGTAGCCATCCCCTTTGGCTTTTACCTGCATACCATGCGCATCAAAGCCGGCTGGGTGCTGGGCTTCTGGTTCGTATTACAAATTACAAATTCGATCATGACAGGTGATCAACAGGGCGGTGTTGCCTGGGGTGCGCATATAGGCGGATTCATTGCCGGCATGGCCCTGGTACCTTTTTTCAAGCTGAAATCGTTCCGGCTGTTTGCCCCGGCAAGGGATTACCATCGATGAGCACCCTGCACTGGGATAATGAAACCGATGGGCCGCTCAATGAAGCCAATATGCGCAAAAAACTTCAGGCACTGGGCTATACCGTCCATAAATACAGTTACCCACCCGGCACTTTTTTTCCTGATCATAGCCACAATGTCGATAAAATCGACGGTGTTTTATCCGGCCAGTTGAAGATGTCTATGCAAGGCCAGAGTTTTATTCTCCAGCCAGGTGATTGCCTGGCGGTTCCTGCTGGCTGCCTGCACAGTGCTGAAGTCATTGGCAAGCAAAGTGTTATCAGCCTGGATGCCATTAAACAATAAAACCCGGCAAACAGGTAAACAGCCGCTGAATTTGTTACACTAGGCCGCCATAACCACGGTATTCACAGCCGGTAACACAGTAAAACGCATGTCTCATTCTATTCCTAAAGTTGGTTTTATCAGTCTTGGCTGCCCCAAGGCACTGGTTGATTCTGAACAAATTATTACTCGCCTCAGGGCCGAAGGTTACAACATCAGTCCCAGTTATGATGATGCAGATCTTGTAGTGGTCAATACCTGTGGCTTTATTGATGATGCCGTTGAAGAATCACTGGATGCCATCGGTGAAGCACTGAATGAGAATGGCAAAGTTATTGTTACAGGCTGTCTTGGTGCCAAAGGTGATATTGTTGCCAACAACTACCCCCAGGTACTGGCTGTAACCGGCCCCCATGCCGCACAGGAAGTCATGGCGGCAATACACGAGCACCTGCCACCGGAACACGATCCCTATACCAGCCTGGTACCGCCCCAGGGCATTAAACTGACACCAGAACACTATGCCTATTTAAAAATTTCCGAAGGCTGCAATCACCGCTGCACCTTTTGTATAATCCCGTCACTCCGAGGGGATCTGGTAAGCCGCCCCATCGGTGAAGTACTGACTGAAGCAGAAAACCTGGTCAATGCCGGCGTCAGGGAACTGCTGGTGATTTCCCAGGATACCAGCGCTTACGGCGTGGACGCCAAATACCAGACAGATTTCTGGAATGGCAGGCCGGTAAAAACCCAGTTTGAACAGCTGGCTAAAGAACTGGGAGAGATGGATGCCTGGATACGCATGCATTATGTCTATCCCTACCCCCATGTTGATAAAATCATTCCATTAATGTCTGAGGGTAAGATCCTGCCTTACCTGGATATTCCCTTCCAGCATGCCAGTCAGCGGGTATTAAAAGCCATGAAACGCCCCGCCAGTAGTGAAAATAATCTACAACGCATCAAGGCCTGGCGCAGTATCTGCCCTGACATTACCATTCGCAGTACATTCATTGTTGGCTTCCCCGGCGAAACAGATGATGATTTTGATGAGTTACTGGACTTTATTAATGATGCCGAACTGGATCGGGTTGGCTGCTTCACCTATTCACCGGTTGAAGGTGCCGTTGCTAATGAAATAACACCCCAGGTTCCAGAAGATATTAAACAGGAACGATTACATCGCTTCATGACCTTACAGGCAGATATCAGTGCCAGTAAACTGAACAAAAAAATTGGTCAGACCCTGCAGGTCATGGTCGATGAAACAGATGATGAAGGTATTATTGCCCGCAGTATGGCAGATGCACCAGAAATTGATGGCATGGTATTTGTGAATTCTGAAAAAACTCACAAGCCGGGCAGTCTTATCAATGTTAAAATTACCGATTCTACCGAACACGATTTATACGCTGACGAAGTTTAACAGGAACAATAATATCCATGATTATACAACCCAAAATACGCGGTTTTATCTGCACAACCACACACCCGATCGGCTGCGAAAAAAATGTTACTGAACAGATTGAAAAAGTTAAAGCCGGTGGCACGATTGAAAACGGCCCTAAAAAAGTACTGGTCATAGGTGCATCAACAGGTTACGGCCTTGCCTCACGTATTACTGCTGCCTTCGGTTCTGGCGCTGCAACAATAGGTGTATTCCTGGAAAAAGCCGCCACTGAAAAAAAACCCGGATCTGCCGGCTGGTATAACTCAGCTGCATTTGAAAAAGCCGCGCATGCTGAAGGGCTGTATGCAAAAAGTATTAATGGTGATGCATTTTCCGATGAAATGCGCGCCAAAGCTATCGAGTTAATTAAAGCCGACCTGGGTGAAGTAGACCTGGTCGTCTATTCACTGGCATCACCGGTGCGTAAATTACCATCCACTGGCGAACTGGTACGCTCAGCATTAAAACCCATTGGTGAAGTTTATAAATCAACCGCGGTAGATACCAACAAAGACACTATTATTGAAACTGAAATCGAACCAGCATCAGAAGAAGAAATCACCAACACGGTTACCGTCATGGGCGGTGAAGACTGGGAACTCTGGATGCAGGCACTGGCAGAAGCCGGTGTACTGGCAAAAGGTGTAAAAACTATTTCCTATAGTTATATAGGTACAGATATTACCTGGCCTATCTACTGGCACGGTGCGCTGGGTAAAGCAAAAGAAGACATGGATCGTGCTGCCAGCGCATTATCAAAACAACTGGCTGAGATTAATGGCATGGCCAATGTAGCCGTACTCAAAAGCGTCGTCACCCAGGCCTCGGCCGCAATTCCTGTCATGCCCCTGTATATCGCCATGTGTTTTAAAATCATGAAAGAGAAAAATATTCATGAGGGCTGCCTTGAACAGATTGATCGCATGTTCCGTACCCAGCTTTATAAACTAAATGGCCCCGAACTGGATGACAATAACCGTATTCGTATGGATGACTGGGAACTGAAAGATGAAGTACAGAATACCGTGAAAGAAATCTGGCCCCGGATAACCACTGAAAACCTGTTTGAATTGACGGACTATCGTGGTTACAAAGATGAGTTTATGAAATTATTTGGTTTTGGAATTAAAGATGTCGATTATGAAGCCGATGTAAATCCTGTGGTCGACTTTAGTCCAGAAACAATTTAATAAATTATATTTGCAAACGCCAACCAGACTGGCGTTTGCAAAATACCACATCAGAATTATGCTAAAGCAAAAGGCAATTTACACTATTATAAACGAGAACAATCACTCAGTTTTCTGGCCATGGATGATAAACAAAATATAAGCCCTCCAAAATCAGACAATAATTGTTCGCCTGCAAAAATCTTTGACCTGAAAACAGAACAAATCAGGTTCCTCTACAGTAATTTAAAAACCGCACTAATTGTTAATATCAACATTGCCATTTTGTTTATTGCGGTACTAATTAATCGCATTGATAATACCGCACTATTTTACTGGGTCAGTGCACTGACACTTATTTTACTCATCCGGGGCCTGACGCTGTATTTTTTCACAAAGACAGAAAACCCAGAATACAATATACAGGACTGGCTATACAGGTTTACCATCACGACAACGTTAAGCGGACTGGCATGGGGCTTGTCAATCTGGGTGTTTCAACCCTATGAAAATATTGAAACACCCGTATTAATCACATTTGTACTTGGCGGGCTTACAGCAGGCGCAGCAGCGGTTCTTGGTTCAATACTCGTTGTTTACATACTCTATGTACTGGCATGTATGCTACCAATAACTATCTGGTTCTTTTTGCATCCTTCTGAAACCTTTACGACCATGGCAATCATGCTATGCGTATACATTATTGCTATGATTGCTGGCGGTTATACTTATCAGAAAATCATGCTCAAGTCATTTCAGTTATCTCAACAATTAAGCGCAGCCAAGGAACAGGCCGAACAGGCCAATCATGCAAAGTCAACTTTTCTATCACGCATGAGCCATGAATTACGTACCCCGTTAAATGCCATCATGGGCTTTGTACAAATATTGCAAAACAGCAAACAGTCAGCAGAAACACAGACAGAATATTTGAACGAAATAACCAAAGCAAGCTCACTACTATTAAAACTCATTGAAGAGCTCTTAGACCTTTCAAGAATTGAGCAAAATAAACTGGAAATAAATTTACAACAATTGAATTGTACCAATATTATAAACCAGTGCATTTACTCAATTAAGCCACTAACAGATGAGCAGGAACTAAAAATAGATTTTGACGATAACTCAACCAGCAACCTTTTGGTGCTTGCTGATGAGTTACGACTCAAACAGATACTACTTAACCTGCTATCTAATGCCTGCAAATATAATAAAAAAGGCGGGCAGATCGAAATTAGACTGCAGGCCATTGATAACAATCAAGTACGTATATCTATTGCCGACACAGGGGTAGGTATCGCGCTCGAAAAACAGGTAGATATTTTCAAACTTTATCAACGCCTGGGCCATGAAAGAACCCCAATAAAAGGCACAGGTCTTGGACTTAATATAGTAAAAAAACTGGTAGGACTTATGAATGGAAGTATTGAATTTTCAAGCAAACCAGGCAAAGGCAGCACATTTTATGTTAACCTGCCATCAGTTCCACCAATTAGACAAACTAAATCTTCAGCAACCAAACTGGTGCCCGCAAACCAATCAACCTCATAATGCAATCGCCGGCTTATTTTATAAATTTACACTATTAAATTAATTACTGATGCTCAAATATGCAAACTGCAACTTAACAAAACAAACCATACCAACCATGACAGGTTTCTTAAATGTAGTTTTTAAATAAAACAATGAATCTTTTTATCTGAATATTTACAAATTAAATGTTTAATTTAGTTTACAGATTGTAAGTGTGGTTTTTAATCACAATACCTTTTAAAACAATATTCTATTACCCTGTAATTCTTAATCTTACTTTCCAATCTTATATCTAATAACAAATCACACATTTTTCTCTGGTTTAAATATGATTATTATTTGTTTGAATAACTAAATATTTAACGCCATCAGTCGTTATCTAAATAAATAGCCAACCTATTCAGGACGCAAAATGCCAGTAAAACGATCATCAGTCAAAGTCCTTGCTTTTTTATGTCTAGGTATATCAACTTTATATTTAATTATTGCTTGCGGGGAAGGTGGAAAAATAACTGTATCAACACAGCAGTATAATGGACCGGGGTCTAAATGGAATATAGAACTGGTTGCCAATGGCGCTTACCAGATACAGCATAGACCTGATATTAATTCTGAAATAGATATGACCATTATAGGTATTTACAGGAAGCATATCACTGGATTTGTAAGTCTTGAAGTAACCAGCAGTAGTGGCAATAATGTACCTGCAATCGGAAGCACAAGCTGGGCACTTGAAGTTCCCGGCTATGCTTTTTTACTCAAGCCTTTTAATGGTGATCAGATCGTCTCCATGATTGAGGCAGGCAAATGCCCAGATGAAAACATCGATGCTAACTGGGTTGTGGTCAAAAAAGAGAACATCAGCCCTGATAATGCAGGCGCTGATTCAACCAGCAGAGATTTTTTTGGCACATTTCATTTTGAGGCTGCGACTAACACACCGAGCCTGCCGTCAAGCTATGCAATTGCAGGTGCAACCGCACTTGGACCAGGCATAATACCTGGCACAACCAGTTGCTCCAGTGGCATTATGCAGGTAACAGATGCCGCCATATACCTGACAGATAATGGTGGTGCCATCGTACACACAGGAACTGATACGGCTAATGATGAATCAGATGATTCATTTATATTTGGCCTGTCACAAAAAGCCGTCAGCAATATTAATAATTTAGACGGTGACTATGCCGGTATGCTTTTTGATCAAAGTGTTTCACAAGCTGGCGACAGAATCCAGCCAATCACAATAACCTGCACGGGAGGTGCCTGTATTGCCAGGTACATTAGCGATATAGTTACTGGCCAAATAGAACCGGACACTATATCTATCTACCTGTCAGGTACTGTAGATGCACTGGCTAATGGACTAGTTACAGGAACAGTTGCAGAAGGCACAGGCCCAGGACCAGGCATTGCCGAACTGGCATGCATGATTGATAGCAGCGCCTTAAATACGGAGAAAAAAATTATTAGCTGCGTCGGACAGTCTCCAGTAACTGGTGAACAATCTAAAATGATCAACGTAATATTTATTTCAAAATAACTCATTTGAGCACAAAAACGCTTAAATAGATCCCAAATTGATAACCTGATACATAAACACCAGCCACAA
This sequence comes from Gammaproteobacteria bacterium, assembly GCA_029879605.1. Classification (GTDB taxonomy): domain Bacteria; phylum Pseudomonadota; class Gammaproteobacteria; order SZUA-229; family SZUA-229; genus JAPHQX01. Next base: position 15,214 of record JAOUQA010000003.1, on the reverse strand, counting down.
GTTCCATTTATAAAAGAATTAGTGTATTTTACTTATAAATTCTGCTTAAATTAACAAAACTGTCATTAAGACATGCTAAACGCAAAAGCACGGGCTCTTTAAAACAATTATAAACTGATTAAATATCATTCTGATCAATATTCTATAAACCATATCTACAAGAGACAATAATAATGCCTGAAGACACTAAAACCGCTGTAATAATTCTGCTATGGTTACTTAGTGGAGTAATTATTTTCGGCTGGTTATTAATGGAATTTGCAACACCCTATTCATTTGTCTTTGCACTGGTATTTTTCGGACTGCCAGTACTTGTATACCAGATATCACAAAACCGCAAAGCAGGAATAGATTAGCTAACAAACAGAGTCTACATGTGTATTTAATACCCTTACTGACTTTGGCCAATCAACATATACTAAATCTATAGTACATGGTTATTTCACCACTATAGCCTGCAACATATCTTTTTTTCAGTCACAAAAACAATGCGTGCCCCCCATAAATTCGACTTAATAAATCAACACCAGAAATTTAAAAATAATTACAATCTTATCAAACAACAATCAATACATTAATTATCTCTAAATATTATCCTTAAAAATCATAATCAATTTAACTCAATTCATCGATCAACCCATTGACCATATCCTTACTCAGGTTATAACCCACATAACAGAGATATTTAACATATTACGAATTGCTATTTGCCGATTTTGCACCTATTAATAAATACGCACATTGAATTTATTTTTTAACGATTTATTGAATAACATTTACAGGCACAAACAGTGGATATAAGAAAAAAGAAGCATTTTTTTATAATTTTTTGTTTGCTACTTATATCACTTATAATTATTGTTGCTATTACAATCAGCATGCAACGCATGTTAGTCATCGAGTCCGAACTAATTGATGACGTCAACGAACAAATGCAACACGCAACGCTGTCTAATAATATGATATTTCACGCTAAAGAAAAAGCCCTAATCTTATACCAGATAGCAACTACACAAGATATACTCAAACAGGATGATCTTTTCATAAAATTTATAGAACACGGAAATAGATTTATTGAAACCAGAAACAAACTTTTAACCATGGAGTTAACCAATAAGGAAAAAATTCTTATCAACAATCAGGGAGATCTAACAAATCAAACAACGCCATTAGAATATAATATTATAGAACTTGCCCGTTCCGGGAATTATGATAAATCCATTCAGCTATTATCTGAAGAAGCAACACCAGCACAAAACAGGATTTCTGAAATATTGCATGAACTCAATTCCATACAGAATATTCACACCAGGCATGAACTTGACTCAAGCTCCATCACTTACAAAAAAACAGCAGTCACTTCCAGCTGGGTCATTTTTTTGATTGTCATTATTAGCACTTCAATAGCCATTTATATTCTGCGTAAATTCTTAACAATTCATGACTATTTAATCAAGAGAGACAATGAACTGTCAGTAACTAATAAAATCCTACAACAAAACATAGATGAGCTAAACCAGACAACTGAACGACTTGATTTAATATTCCGAGGAACCAATGACGGCATCTGGGACTGGAATCTTCCTGAAAATGAAATTTATTTCTCACCAAGATGGAAAGAGATGCTTGGATATACTAATGATGAAATTAATAATAATTTTCTTTCCATGCAGAAATTAATTCATCCAGATGATCTAGGCTGCACACTAACCACCTGGACAAACTGCATGGAAGGAAAAAATAATTCATTTAATATTGAATACAGGCTAATGAACAAGCAGGGAGAGTACATCTGGGTTATGTCACGTGGCCTTGTTCTACTCAACAATAATGAACCAGTTAGAATAGCCGCTTCAACAACTGATATAACTAGTCGTAAAAAATCAGACCTTGAATTACTTAATTATAAAAGCAATCTTGAAAAGATGATCAAGGATCGTACCCAGGAACTTGAGCGACTGACAGAAAACTTCAAACAACTATCTCAAACTGATAGCTTAACGGGTATTGCCAATCGCAGGTATATGGATATTATTCTTGAACAAGAATACCTGAATGCAAAACGCACATCCACCCCGTTATCTTTTATGCTTATTGATGTTGATCACTTCAAAAAAATAAATGATGAATATGGACATCAACAAGGAGACATATGCCTGCAGCAGATTGCAAAGTTGCTTACAAACAGCTTAAAAAGGCCACATGATTTTGTAGCGCGTTACGGCGGAGAAGAATTTGCAATTATATTAGCGGATACCAATATCGAAGGCGCTCTCAATGTCTGCGCATCCATACATAATAATATTGAAAAACTGGAAACCCTGCCTAAACTTCCTGATACCGGTCAGCCTTTAACTGTCAGCATAGGTTTATTCAGTCAGCAATTAAATATAAACTGCACACCTGACAGCATTATTAAAGCAGCCGACACGGCCTTATATCGAGCCAAAACAAATGGACGAAACCAGACAGTGGTACATCAGAATACAAAAACCAAACTGGCGATATCCTGAATATCATATTTAAACTCATTATTTTTGTTTTACCTTTAATCGAGTTACTTTTCAATCTTCGGCAGAACTTCATCTACTACCCTCACCCCTTACATTCATACAAGTATACAATATGACTTAAACGAAAAATTCTATCCGTATTACACATAGTTAACATGCAGGTACCAGAGACATCAACCAAGAAGAAAAATGATTAAAATATGACAGACAAAAACACCCAACTGACAATACATCATTAAATAAATTATATTTTTATACGAGAAGAATATTAATTTAATAATCTTTTTATTTTTATAGTCATGACATAACCATAATTTATAATTTATATTCCGAACTTGATGACTTCAATAACTCAATCAAGCCTTCCTGCATAGCATACTGAACCGCCTGTGTTCGATTCTTAACATCAAATGCTTTCAATATAGATGCCACATGCGCGCGTACAGTTGACACCTTTAACCCTAATATATTTGCAATCTCTTTATTTTGCCTGCCTTCTGACAGTATAAGAAGAACGTCTACTTGTCGAGGTGTAAGTTTATGAAAAGCGACTTTATTGCCAGGTACAGAGGAGCCAGATTTAAAGTTCTTCATGTGAAAAATATTAGCAGGCACATATACACCACCAGACATTACAAACTTGAGGGCATTAAGAATAGTTGATGCATCAGATGCTTTTGTTATATATCCCTGTGCACCATTCTCCATAGCCTGTTGCACCTTTTTGCTATCTTCAATGGCAGACAGAATAACAACAGGTGTCCCTGGTGATTGCTCACGCAACATAAGTAAAGCATCAATACCCTGTATGCCGGATAGGCCAAGATCAAGCAAAATAAGATCCAGATCAGAGTGATCAGAAATCAACTTGCTAGCATCATCATAGTTACATGCTTCAAAAATCTGCAAATTATACGACAAATCACGTAGAACAAGTTTTAATCCTTCCCGGAATAACTCATGATCTTCAATAAGCAAAATCTTCATAATTACTTAAAACTATTAATTAAAATTGAGTTATACAACGATTTTAGCAAACTTCATAGACACTTTATCTAAGCCTTTTGGACTAAGCCTTTATAACCGGGCCAACAAGCCAGCACCATATAGCCAATTTACGCACAAAAATTCTACTGCTATAAATCAGTGCATTAAACCTTAATATCTAAAATAGATATATTTTCTGCAGTACTTTCCAACCAACAAGAGACAGCCATATGAAATTTTATAAGCTTTTTAGTGTTATTTTGTTATCCACAGCTATAACTGCCTGCGGATCATCAAGCAGTAGCCCTACAACAACAACTAATCCTGACCCGACACCAACACCAACACCAACTCCTGACCCAACAACCCTCTCCAGAACAATTACCCTTAACACTCAATTATTTGGAGAATCTGTTCCTGTTGGTTACTCAGTTGATTATACCTTTACAACAAACTCAATAAATTCACTTTATTATATTTTTGCACAAGGATCATTAATTCAGTTTAATGGAATGTCGAATGGTTCTTCCTGCTCTCACTGGTATAAAATGTCAGACGCAACAACAGACATCTGCGTATTAGAAAACGCTACAACCAACTCCGATTACCAGTTCAACTTAACCAATCCAAATTCTGCTGATGGCCTGGCAAATCTACTTGTAGTGCCTGACATCACAAATACGAAAGTTGCAGATGGTACCGTAAATTACGAAACAATATCCTTACACGGTGTCAATCATTACCAATATACCGCACCAGCGGATGGAACTTATACTCTCACCATTGATGGAGCCGGTGTAGATCTAATCGGTTATAGCAGCTACTTTGCCAATAAATGCTTTACCAGCACAGATGATTGTCTTTTTGGTACTACAAGCGGCATAACAGTTACTCTCAGTCTTGTAGCAGGAGATTCATTCCACTTTATACTGATCGCTCCACAATCGACTCCTTTCACTCTCAGCCTGGGTATGTAAAAGCCCCTGCTAACAGCAATAAAAAAACCGCAGCTAGCTGCGGTTTTTTTATATATCAAAATTAACAAAGCAGGAAATCACAACTCCTCCGGCTCCATCAACATTGAGCCACACGGGCATTCCTCAACACACATACCGCATCCCTTACAGTAATCATAATTAATCTGGAATCGGTTACCACGACCCAGTTTAATAATCGCATTATCGGGACATACCGTGTAACAGTTATCACACTCAAAACAGTTACCACATGACATACAACGTATTGCTTCGTATTTTGCATTGGCTTCGTCCAGGTCTCCCAGTACTTCACCAAACGTTGATTTACGTTTATCCAGGTCCAGCACGGGCTGCTGACGCATGTTTTCTTCTTCGTAATACCAGGTATTTAACTTATCGAATGAAGCAGTTTCGTGCTTTTCAGCAGGCGTATAGGTTTCACCTTTTAAATAAGCCGTGATATAACGCGCTGCTTTTTTACCATGACCAACGGCGGTTGTTACAGTACGTGCAGATGGAATCATATCACCACCGGCAAATACACCGTCCATGCCGGTCATCATTTGCTGACCAACTTCAATCACATTGTCGTTTTCAACAATGCCATCACAGTCACTCAGTAAACTGCTATCAACCAGCTGACCTAATGCATAAACCACGGCATCAGCTGCGATCGTTTCAGTTTTACCAGTGGCCTGTGGACGCTGATCCGCATCCATCTCATTCACTTCAACGATAATATTACCGCCTTTATATTCCGTGATCGTACGCAATGCAGCAATCTTGATGCCCTCTTCCAGCGCTTCTTCGATCTCAAATAAATGAGCTGGCATTTTATCCTGAGGGCCACGATAAATAACGGTGACTTCCTCTGCACCTAAACGCAGTGCTGAACGCGCTACGTCAATAGCGGTATTACCACCACCGTAAACAGCCACTTTTTTACCCAACTGTGGTTTGCTGTCATTCGCTTCGATATCATTCAGGTAAGTTACCGCATCGGTAATATTCACCGAATCATCAGAAGGCATTTCAAGTTTACGTGCCAGGTGAGCACCCACTGCCAGGAAAGCGGCATCATAACCATCAGCTTTCATTGTTGCCGCCAGGTTATCGATACGGGTGTTGTACTTAAAGGTCACGCCCATATCTTCGATGCGCTTTACTTCGGCATCCAGAATATCACGTGGTAAACGATACTCAGGAATACCATAACGCATCATGCCACCGGGAGCTGCTTTCGATTCGACGACAGTTACCTTATGACCCATTTTGCATAAATGGTAAGCCGCCGACAAACCGCCAGGACCTGCACCTACAACCAGCACGTGCTTGCCGGTATCTGCCTGTTTTGAAACAACCCAGTTATTTTTTAATGCCTGGTCACCAAGAAAGCGCTCAATGGCATGAATACTAACCGGGTTTTCCATCTGCTTACGATTACAACCATCTTCACAGGGATGATAACAAACACGCCCATGCACAGATGGCAGCGGGTTGTTATCTAGAATTTCTTCCCATGCTTCCTGGTATTTACCTTCCTGGGTAAGACCCAGCCAAGCCTGGATATTTTCACCAGCAGGACATTCGATATTACAAGGTGGTAGACGATCCAGGTAAACGGGTCTTTCAGTTCGCCAGTCACCGGTTTTGTTTTCTAAACTGGAACCAACTTCCAGGGTAATTGCATAAGGCAAAGTAAACGCCATTATTTTTCTCCGTCATCCAGCAGGCCATAATATTTAATATGGGCATCGGCAATTGCCTGAACACCCGCCAGATCTTCTGTATCTGCGCCTTTCTTGAACAAATGAACAAAACGGCGTTGTAATTTTAAGTATTCATCAACAGGGACTTTCTTGCGAATTTTTGTCACACCCGTGATTTCACCATGCTCGCCTTCGAACAATGGATACAAACCGGATTCAACCGCAAGACGTGCAAGTTTAATGGTATCTTTTGGCAATGAACCCCAGCCTAATGGACAGGGCACATGAATATGTAAATAACGTGCGCCTTTCATTGACATGGCTTTCGCAACTTTAGCTTCGAGATCACGTACGTTTGCAATTGTCGCAGTAGCCACATAAGCAATGCCATGGGCCATGGCAATTTTAGGTACGTTTTTACCCTGACCAAAATTATTACCCGGATGTGGACCTGATAATGGTGTGGTAGCCGTACGCGCAGTCGGTGGTGTTGCACCGGAACGTTGTACACCAGTATTCATGTAAGCTTCGTTGTCGTAACAGATGTAAAGCACATCATCGTTACGCTCGAACATACCAGACAAACAACCAAAACCAATATCCACTGTACTGCCATCACCACCCTGGGCGATAACCGTCACATCTTCCATGCCCTTGGCTTTTAATGCTGCCTGGACACCGGTTGCAACCGCAGGCGCATTACCAAATAAGGAATGTAGCCATGGCACATTCCATGATGTTTCAGGGAATGGTGTAGTAAATACTTCAAGACAACCGGTTGCATTTACAACATGTACTTTGTTCTTACTGAGCTCCATGACTTTATCAATCGCCATGCGCGCACCCAGTGCTTCACCACAACCCTGGCAGGCACGGTGACCGGATGTTAATGCATTGGCACGATCTTCTGTTGACTGAACAGAAACAACATCAATGGATTGCAAACGGTTACCTGCTGTGAGATTACCTGTTTGACAAAAATCTGGTTTTAATTCTGTTGACATAATGAGCCCTCTTATCCGGCATTCGACATGAACTGGTCTTCACGAACCTGTTCACGCTCTACCAGTGTACGATCAAGATCGATAAAACTTAATTCTTCCAGCTCATCTTCCATTGCTCGATCAAGGATTTTCATCAGTGATTTTTTGAATATGGGACGTCCGCCCAGACCACCAATAACACTATAAATTTTTGCATCTGAACCTCTAAATGCAATCTTCATATCATTAGCCAGGCAACCACCAACACCCGCGAAATAATCTTTTTCAACAACAATAATTCGTTTTGCGTGTTTGAGTTGCTCTAAAATCTGCTTGCCCGGAAAAGGGCGGTAACAACCAATTTTGAATGAACCAATAGAAACAAACTCTTTACGGTATTCATCAATAATGTCTTTGACTGTGCCGTTAACCGAACCCAGGGAAACCACAACCGTATCGGCTTCTTCTGAATGATAATGTTCAAACAGACCGCCAGCTTTACGGCCAAAGATTTTTTCAAATTCTTCGGAGATTTCCTGAATTGGCTCAAGCGCATTATCAAAGTGTGCAACATTTAATGCGCGCACTTCCATAAAGGCTTCAGGACCTACCATTGCACCTATGGACATAGGGTCATCACAATCCAGTGCCTGCATCGGTTTGAATGGTGGTAAAAACTCATCCACCTGTTCCTGGGTTGAGGCTTCAACCTGCTCATAGGCATGGGTTAATAAAAAGCCATCAACACAGACCATGACAGGAATACTTAACTGCTCTGCAATCTTGAATGCCTGGATATGTAAATCACCGGCTTCCTGGTTAGTTTCAGCATGAATCTGAATCCAGCCCGCATCACGTAGTGCCATGGAGTCTGACTGATCGTTCCAGATATTAATCGGACCACCAATCGCACGGTTACCAATCGTCATTACGATAGGCAATCGCATACCGGACGCGTTGTATACAGCTTCAGCCATATACAGTAAACCCTGTGAACTGGTGGCGGTATAGGAACGCACACCGGTGGCTGATGAACCAATGCAGACACTGAGTGCTGCAAATTCTGATTCAACATTTATATACTGACAATTGCTTTTGATCTTGCCTTTACGAACCATATCCGCAAGACCTTCAACAATATGTGTTTGTGGTGTAATCGGATAGGCACAAACCAGATCCGGTCTACACAGGGCAATCGCTTCGGCTACTGCTATTGAGCCTTCTACCTGCTTTAGCATTATTTCAACCCCTTGGCTTTTTTAACTTCGTCATAAGCTGCACGAGCGGCAGCAGTATTACCATCGGCAATGGCACCGGAAAATTTCTTGCGAATCGCTTCTTCGATGGAATCAATTTTTAACTGTCCGGTAATTGCAGAAAACCCACCAATCAATGCCGCGTTGGGAATTGGACGACCCAGATGCTCACGGGCCAGACCCGAAGCATTAACAACCATCAAATGTTCGGGGGGAATATTTTTCAGTTTGTCAGCAATACCCAGCTCTTCAATCGTGTGGGTGGTATTCAATAATACATAACCACCATCTTTCAGACCCGCAAAGGTCGAATCGTTATTCACCAGCGTGACATCCTGAATGATTAAACAGTCAGGCTCAGTCACCGGTTCACGGGTACGAATATCATGATCTGAAAAACGTACAAATGACTGTACGGGAGCACCCATACGTTCAGAACCAAAACTGGGGATTGCCTGGGCATGTTTGCCCTCGGTAAATACGGCAACGGATAGCATTTCTGCCGCTGAGACTACACCCTGGCCGCCTCTGCCGTGGATTCTTACCTCGAATAAGCTCATAAAAAACCTCGTATTTTCAGGCGCAGGCTAAGTAGATGATTCATCCATCAAGCCACGCCAGGTATAAGCTACTGGAACAACAAGTTTTAATAAAACCATCAGCTCATAGCTCATATAAGCTACTGGAACAATTACTTGCTTAAAACCCGAGATCCTCACGGATATAGCCCGGGTTTTAATATTAAACATTCACAATAAATTTATAACTTATTGATTTTTCTAGTATTTTAATTTGAAGCCCTTAAAATGAGGCACAATGATACACTATTTGGAATCATTTTTATCCTTAAAAGATACATCTTTTACAGTTTGCCTACCCTGCTTCGAGAGAATTTTCCTTTCAATTCAGGATCTTATCAATAACCTAGAAAATTAGTCAGGTATTTTAGCAGTAAATCCTAATATAGCTATCACTTTTTATTATTTTTTTCAGCAGAGGGTCACACTATTTAAAGCCTGGCTATCAGCAACTGCCTGAGTTCATCGTCTGTCAGCACTATCGGATTGGTTTTCATACTACTGCCCCTGGCATGGGCAACAATATGATCCAGCCCGGATTCTTCGACCCCAAAGCCCGACAGGCGGGGCAATTCCAGTTGCCTGGTCCAGTCCTGCAAAATACTACACAGGACTTCCCAGGATGCATGTTTGTTATTATGCGTGGTGACACTTAGCAAATCACCCAGGACTGCATATTTATCCAGTGCAGGGTTATTGGCTTCTCGACAAAGCATGGCTCGAATATTCAGGTCCGTTGCTTCCGCCACCAGGGTGCCACAGACAACACCATGGGGAATCGGGTAAAACGCCCCCAGTGGCGAGGCCAATCCATGAACTGAACCCAGACCTGTCTGGGCCAGTGCAATTCCAGATATCAGGGCGCCAAAGGCCATCTTTTCCCTGGCTTCACTGGTATCACCCAGGTATTCATAAAAGCTCAGTAAACTATCGCGTACTGCCGTCAGGCCACTCAAAACCAGCGCATCGGTAAACGCGCTGGATCGACTTGAGACATAAGCCTCTATTAACTGGGTCAGGGCATCCATCCCGTTGGCAGCAATAATATTCCTCGGACAGCTGGCCAGTAAATCAGGATCAATAACGGCATATTCAGCAACCAGCTGGTCATCACGGAATGATTTTTTAAACCCATCTTTACCCTGCACACTGAGAACTGCATTTTTAGTCGCTTCACTGCCGGTACCTGCCGTAGTAGGTACCGCTATGAAGGGTACAGATGGACCTTCATAGCTTAGTTCTGGACCCACGCCTTCAAGATAATCCATGACTGAACGTTTAACCTTTAATAAGCCGGCAATTGCCTTGGCCGCATCCAGCGCACTACCCCCGCCTATGCCCAGAACAACATCGATTCCTGTTGATGAAAATTGCTTAACCGCATCATCCACCAGCTGTGGAGAAGGCTCAGTCGCCACATTAAAAATATGCAATTGTAAATTGATCGCTGCCAGGCTCGCCTGCAAACGCTCGAACTGAACCGTTTGCTGAAAAGACTGACCACCGGTGACCAGCAAAACGGTCTGTCCATAACGCTGACATAATTGCGCCACTTTTTCGAGGGCACCACAACCAAACTCGATACGGGGTAAACGTGCAATAGAAAAACCGGCTAACATACGATCCTCACATTATTGATTAGAGATTTTGCTGAGAATAAAACCGTGCCTAACACGATGCTGAGTCAGATAATATTAACTGACAGGAAATAAGGCATTATAAGGAATACCCTCCCGGGGTGAAGCCATCCAGTCAGCCACAGTTTCGCGCCAGGTTAAATAATGCGCTGTATTCTTGTGGGTTGCTGCATCCTCATGACTGGCATAAGCTTCATATAAAACAAATCGACATGGATCATCGGCCAGTTGCAAAATATCAAAACGTCGATTGCCGGGCTCCTGGATGGAGGCCTCATGATTTAAACGGCTTGCTTCAATAAAATCTTTCACATGATCGGCTTTGACATGAACATTTACTATTGTTACCTGCATGTTATCCTCCGTTGATATGTTCTATCATTAGTAACCGGACATCATAATACTATCAGACATAATCAATAGCCAATGTATACACCTGTGCCCAGACTCATATTGCATCCCGCAGACCCACGGTATGTACCAAGCGACCACAACGAAATTTTTAAGGCGCTACTGGCCATCGGGTTGCTAACAGAAACCACCTGTGACAAACACACCTACCTGGCAGGAAAAGAATTTATAAATTTGCTGACCTTCCTGGGTTGCTCACCGGAAATAAAATTAAGCCCGCAAGATGGTGAAAATTTTTGCAGCATCTCGATACCCGGTTATCATGAAGACAATATGCTACTTGGTTATACATCAACGATTATTCCCCGCTGCCCAGCCTGTAAACATAAAGTCAATGACTGGAAACAGCACATCCATGACTGGAAACACGGCAACCATATATACCACTGCACAGAATGCCAGCAGCAGACGCCAGTCGCTGAATTAAACTGGCGACAGGAAGGCGGCTATGGACACTGTGCAATTATTATTAATCATATCCACCCCCATGAAGCTGTACCGGCTGATAAATTATTATCCACATTACAACAGGCCAGCCAGACCGAGTGGGTTTATTGTTATGCCAATAATTGAGACACAGATATGAACCGAATAAAAATAACACTGGGCCAGGCAATCATTGAAGCCGAGCTACTGGATACTCCCACTGCCAGAGCCATTACACAAAACCTGCCTTTTGCCAGCAAGGCGCAGACCTGGGGGAATGAAGTTTATTTTGAAACACCGGCAAAGGCTGAACTGGAAACTGATGCAAAAGATGTTGTCGAAGCTGGTGAGATTGCCTTCTGGTGCCAGGGCAACTGTATCGCGATTGGCTTTGGTCCCACGCCCATCTCACAGGGAAATGAAATCCGCCTGGCGGCAAAAACCAATATCTGGGCCCGTGCATTAAATGATGTAACTCAATTAAAAACCGTTAAGCCAGGGGATTTTATTTTTATCGAGCCACTATAAAACTTACAATTGATAATGCCGCAGAAAATGATCCAGCCGCTCAAACACTTTTTCCATTTCATCTTTTCTGGGTAAAAATACCATCCGAAAATGATCCGGTTCAGGCCAGTTAAATGCCGTGCCCTGTACCAGCAGAATTTTTTCCTGTGACAAAAGATCCAGCACGAATTTCTCATCATCCTTGATTGGATAAATTTCAGGGTCAAGCCGAGGGAATAAATACATAGCCCCTTTGGGTTGCACACAACTAACACCGGGCAACTGGTTAACCATCTTCCAGGCATAATGCATCTGGTCATACAGACGTCCACCGGGTTTAATTAAATCCTGGATACTCTGATAACCACCCAGGGCAGTTTGTATCGCATGCTGTCCCGGCACATTGGAACATAGACGCATGGATGCGAGTAAATCAATACCTTCAATATAATCCGTCGCCTTATGCTTGGCGCCGGAAATCACCATCCATCCGGCACGAAAACCAGCTACTCGATAAGTTTTCGACAGGCCATTGAAACTGATAAACAGAACATCATCAGCCAGGGATGCCAAAGTGACATGCCTGGCACCATCATAAATAATCTTGTCATAAATCTCGTCTGCAAAAACGATCAGGTTGTGTTTACGGGCCAGCTCGACCAGTTTTTCAAGCACCTCACGGGAGTACACAGCACCGGTGGGATTATTTGGATTAATAACAACAATACCCCGAGTATGAGGTGTAATCTTGCTTTCAATGTCTTCGATATCAGGTTGCCAGCCATTATCCTCATCACATAAATAATGGACTGGCTTACCACCCGACAGACTCACAGCAGCCGTCCACAAAGGATAATCCGGTGCCGGGATTAACATTTCATCGCCATTATCCAGCAGGGCCTGCATGGTCAGAACAATCAGTTCACTCACTCCATTGCCCAGGTATATATCATCGATTTCTACATTGGGAATGTTGCACGACTGGCAGTATTGCATGACTGCTTTTCTGGCATAATACACACCCTTGGAATCACTATAACCCTGGCAATTGGCCAGGTTATGAATCACGTCCTGGATAATTTCATCCGGTGCCTCAAAGCCAAACGGTGCAGGATTACCAATGTTCAGTTTGGTAATACGATGCCCTTCTTCTTCCAGGCGCCTTGCTTCCTGTAGAACTGGCCCGCGAATGTCATAACAGACCTGGTCCAGCTTATGTGATTTCTTGATATTCGTCATACATGTATTTAGTGTGTATTAAAAGAACCTATATTAAGACATGTGATTTAAAATGTCTTACAAAATATAATAGCCCTAAATTATCAAATAGGAATAATTTGCATGAATGTAGTCATGATTGATAGTGACAATCTTGCGGGTGAAGCTGATTTCCCCATGATTGATTTAAATAAATTCGGCTGGGAACAGTACCCTGAACTGGCACAGGAAGAAGTCGAAGAACGTTGCTGGCGCTCAGATATTATTATTACTGCAGCCACCCCGGTTAACCAGTCAGTTATCGACAAGGCATTCAAACTCAAACTAATCGTAGCAGCCGGTGATGCCTATGATCATATTGACCTGGAAGCCGCTAATAAGCGTGGCATAAAAGTCTGCCATGCACCTGGTTTAAATTGTAGTGATAAAAACAATACCGAGTCTATCTGTTTACAGGTTGTTGCCAATATTAATGCTTTCATTCATGGCTCACCGATCAATCTTGTTAAATAAAACCCGGTTTATTTTTTCTGCCAGGCCAGGATGTGATTATTAGCCGGCATTTCAAAATCAGTATATAAAATCATTTCGTGTTTTTCAGCCAGCAGCACCAGGTCTTCAAAATTACGAATACCACTTCGGGAATCACGCTGCTTCAACCATTGATCAAACTGCTCATTGCTGGGACTGGTATATGAACCATTATAATTAAATGGCCCATACTGGCAGAAGATACCGCCCGATTTTAAAACCTGGGCTATGCCTCGAAACATACTTTTCACTTCAGACCATGAAACAATATGCGTTGTGTTAGCCGTAAACACGTAATCCATATTACGAAACGGCCAGATTTCAATATTTACATCTAACTCCTGCGGCATTTCAATACGATCATGACCCGCATCTTTAATCCATAAACGGATACCCGGCAAAGCAGTTGAAACATCCGTGGGATACCACTGCAGGTGTGGCAACTGCTGAGTAAAAAAAACCGCATGCTGACCTGTACCACTACCCACCTCAAGCACTTTGCCAGATTCGTTAAAAACTTTACTCAGCACTTCAAGTATGGGCTGTTTATTCTGCTCACAGGATTCTGCAAACGGCTTTTCAAACATTCATATTCCTTACTGATTATTACTGCAACAGGTTATGATCAGAAACACCATTACAACAATTACAGAAATTATTTTCAGAATTACATTGTAATCCGATGTTTAAATAAAAACGGGAACCGAAGCAGGTTTTATTTAAAAAACTCCCGTAATACCCGGTAGAGATAATAAGCATCCCAACGCCCGGCCAGCTCACGAACCGAATGCATGGAAAATGTTGGCACGCCTACATCCAGTGTCTTAACCCCTGTTCCAGCTGAAGTAATCGGACCAATGGTACTACCACAGGCCATGTCACTGCGCACCACGAATGACTGCACCGGCACATCGGCTTTTCGACATAACTGTCTGAATATTGCACTGCTATCACTGTTCGATGCATAACGCTGGTTGGCATTGGTTTTAATCACCGGCCCCTGGTTCATTAACGGACCATGATTATCATCGTGTTTATCTGCATAATTGGGATGCACGCCATGAGCATTATCAGCTGATATCAACATAGACTTTGACATCATACGTGAATAATTTTCACTGCTACCCGCAATACGTTGCAGTACTGATTTCAGAAAATTTCCCTGGGCACCACTGCTTGATGCACTACCCACTTCTTCATGATCATTACATACCAGTAAACTGGTAGTATCACCTCCGGCTTCTGACAACCCCATCAACCCGGTGTAACAGCTTAATAAATTATCCAGCCTGGCAGAGGCAATAAAATCCTGGTGCAAACCGACAAAAGCTGGTGGCTGTACATCATAAAAACTTAACTCGTAATCCAGCACCTCAACCACATCATCGATACCATGATGCTGTTTCATTAACTGAATTAAAATTGCTTTGAATTCGGGTTTATCCTCATTAGGCAACTTCATGATGACAGGGGGTAAATCT
>JAOUQA010000125.1 GCA_029879605.1 Gammaproteobacteria bacterium | reverse complement strand
ATCCACACGGCGAAAAACCACTCCAGTATCAGCTGGAGCTGGTCTTAGAGTCAAATAAACCTTACTACCCGTGTGCAGGCCTACACCTGTAGCCCGGATAACATTCTTAAGTGTTCTTTGACGTATCAAACCAGTTTCCCATTAAAATTAAGCACGAAGTAAAAAGCTCGCAGATTATACATTGATTTAGAGCTTTTTAAACCCTTTTATCTGGAGCACAGCTAATTATAGTGCAATATTCCCATTAGGGAATTTGACATAATCCACAAAAATCAACCTGCTTCCTAATCTGCCTGACGCCGCAAAAATGCGGGTATATCCAGCATATCATCATCAAACACATCCGCTACATCCAGATTATGACCAGCAGCCTTTCTTCTTTGTACTGTTGGTTTGTTTAATTCTTCCAGATCCAGCTCTCCATTACTATTACGCTGTACGACTTTCATAGGCTTACCATTCGCAGTTGAAAGCTGTTGGCCCAGGCCAGTTGCAACCACAGTTACCCGGAGCTCTTCCCGTAGAGCATCATCAATTGCTGTACCCATAACCACAACGGCTTCTTCCGATGCAAATGTACTAATAATGGCGCCAATATCTTCAAATTCACCCAGAGTCAGGTTAGTACCAGTGACATTCACCAGAATACCTCGCGCACCTGAAATATTAACATCCTCTAATAATGGACTGGCAATAGCTGCCTCAGCTGCTTCCCTGGCTCTATCTTCACCTGTAGCAATTCCAGACCCCATCATACCCATGCCGTTTTGAGACATCACTGTACGCACATCTGCAAAATCCACATTAATGACCCCGGGATGTGTAATTAGTTCAGTAATACCCTGCACCGCATTATGTAACACATCATTTGCACCTTTAAATGCATTCATTAAATCAAAATCACGTCCGTATACACTGAGTAATTTATCATTTGGAATTGTAATGAGTGAATCTACATGCTGACTTAACTCATTGATTCCCTGCAATGCAATTTTCATACGGTTAGCACCCTCAAAGACAAAGGGCTTAGTTACTACGCCAACAGCCAGTATTCCCATATCACGCGCTATCTGTGCCACTATTGGCGCTGCACCCGTGCCAGTTCCACCACCCATTCCTGCTGTCACAAAAACCATATCCGCACCCATCATCGCTTCCTGAACTCGTTCACGATCTTCGAGCGCGGCCTGGCGTCCAACTTCAGGATTGGCACCTGCTCCCAGACCCTTGGTAATATTTCCCCCGATCTGTAGTGACATAGCACCATGTACTTTTGTGAGTGCCTGAGCATCCGTATTGGCACATATAAAATCAACACCATCAATTCCACTGGCAACCATATGCTGGACGGCATTTCCACCACCACCGCCAACTCCGATGACTTTGATGACGGCATCCTGAGCTACAGAGTCCATCAATTCAAACATGGCTAGTTCTCCTCATTTAGTATTTTTGTATTCAAGTACATAACTGTTATCTGCCATTCAAAAGACAGTAACAACTTTAATTGTTTATTTTTAAGCTTCATATAATTCTAAAAATTCCCCTGAAACCAGCTTTTCATCCTTTCTAACATGCCTTTTACCCCCCCCTCGACTGAGAAATAACGACTACCAGAATGCTGGTGCTGTTGCCCAAATAACAACAGACCTACACCAGTTGCAAAAATTGGATTACGTACCACATCAGATAAACCACTTACATATTGCGGAACCCCTAACCTCACAGGCATATGAAAAATTTCTTCAGCAAGATCTATAACGCCTTCCATTTTTGAACTGCCTCCAGTAAGCACCACACCCGCAGCAATAATATCTTCGAAACCACTTTTCCGAAGCTCAGACTGAACAAGACTAAGTAATTCGTCATACCTGGGCTCTACTACTTCAGCCAAAGTCTGTCTTGATAATTTTCTAGGTGGCCTATCTCCCACACTGGGTACATCGATTGTTTCATCTGGATTTGCTAGCTGCCTTAATGCACATGCATATTTTATTTTTATCTCATCTGCATATTGCGTTGGAGTTCTTAGCGCTACAGCAATATCATTCGTCACCTGGTCACCAGCAATTGGAATAACTGCCGTATGTCGAATTGCACCTTCCGCAAATACTGCAATATCAGTAGTACCCCCACCAATATCAACCAGGCAAACCCCCAGTTCTTTTTCATCTTCTGTTAATACCGAATAGCTTGATGCCAGTTGTTCCAGGATGACATCATCAACCTCAAGACCACAACGACGTACACATTTAATAATATTCTGTGCCGCGCCAACTGCTCCGGTAACCAGGTGCACTTTTGCTTCAAGACGAACACCCGACATACCAATAGGTTCGCGAATTCCTTCCTGATCATCAATCACAAATTCCTGAGGCAATATATGCAGTACACGCTGATCAGCAGGTATTGCAACTGCACGTGCAGCATCAATAACCCGATCCAGATCTGATTCACTTACTTCACGATCTTTTATAGCGACTATGCCATGTGAATTAATACTCTTTATATGACTTCCAGCAATACCAGCATAAACCGAGTTGATCTGGCAGCCTGCCATTAACTCAGCTTCTTCAATAGCCCTTTGAATTGACTGGACGGTAGATTCAATATTAACAACCACGCCTTTTTTTAATCCTCTAGAAGGATGCGAACCCAGGCCTACAATTTCAATCTCGCCCTGTGTTGTAATTTCACCAACAATTGCTACAACCTTCGATGTACCAATATCCAGTCCTACAATCAGTTTTTTATCGGATTTTTTAGTCATAACCAGTTATGCTCCTCGGCCCTGCGTTACCTGACTTTTATATGCAACAGCAAACCCATTGGTATAACGCATATCTACATACTTAATTGTTTTTTCCTGCTTCTCCAGATATTGCCTGTAAACATCAACAAATTTTTGCAATCGTTCAAACATATCATTTCTACCTAGCCGAACTTCAAATCCAGTTGATAAAACTAACGCCCATGAACGCCTGTTATTTTGTTCCATTTTCACCACTTTCATATTTAAGTCCGCCAATAAAACCTGGGCTCTACCCAGTTGTTTCAACATATTGCCATGCTGCCCATCCAGACCTGTTAACTCAGGCAATTCAAGTTTTTGACCAATATAATCTGGATTAAATAATTCACCTCGCGAACTAATTAAGCCCCTGTCGCCCCATAATGCAACTGGCTGTTTCTCTATAATCCTAATTCGTAAAGCCTGAGGCCATTGTCGATAAATAGATACATCTTCAACCCAGGGAAGCTGGATTAATGCTTCTCTTATTGTTTCCAGGTTCACGGAAAAAAAACCACCCTGAACCATGGGCAGCGCATGACGCTTAAGATCTTCAGGCAACAAATATTTAAATTCTCCTTCAATTTCGACTGTTTCAATAGGCAAAATATCTTGCTTATCTACTACTGTAATAATCTGGTATACACCTGCCATCATCAACAAAACAACTGATACATAAAATAACTGCCGAAATTTTATTTTTGATAGCAGCTTTCTTAATCCCGATACCTGTTTATTTCGTCCTGAAGAAGCTCGAACCGCCTGCTTTCGACCGGTTATCACTTGATTGCTCCTTTCAATATTTCTATTACCAACTCATCAAAACTCATTCCTGCCTGTTTAGCTGCCATCGGGACAAGGCTATGATCAGTCATTCCAGGCACAGTATTAACTTCTATTAGCCATGGCTGCTGGTTCTGATCAAGCATAAAATCTACTCTACCCCAACCTGTTGCCTCAACAGCCTCAAACGCCTTGAGCATTATTGTTGCCAATTGCATTTCCACTTCATCAGCAAGACCGCAAGGGCAATGGTATTTCGTGCTATCGTCATTATATTTTGCTTTGTAATCATAAAAATCACGTGGCGTCTCCAGACGAATCATCGGCAAAACTTTTTTCCCAAGTATTGCAGCCGTATATTCCTTGCCATTAATAAATTTTTCGGCAATCACTGTACCACCACACTGACTAGCTAATTTCCAGGCATGAATCATATCTTTTTCATCACTAACTTTGCTCATGCCTATACTTGAACCTTCAAGCACTGGTTTAACCATTAACGGCAATCCCAGTTTTTTAAGTGCTAGCTCGCAGTCTTCAGCACTTGATAAAATTTGATAATCTGGCGATGGCAAATCAAGCCCTTTCCATAATTGTTTGGTGCGCAATTTATCCATAGCCAGTGCTGAGCCAAGGACACCTGACCCTGTATAAGGCATTTGCATAATTTCGAGCAGACCCTGAATTTCACCGTCTTCTCCTCCACGCCCATGAACCATATTAAAGATACAATCAAAATCACCTGCTGACAGAGTCATAAAAATATTTCGATCCACATCTAAACCATGTGCATCAACACCCTGATTTTTCAATGCTGTTAGTACAGCATTACCACTGTTTAAAGAGACATCACGCTCTGCGGACCAGCCTCCCATTAACACGGCTACTTTCCCAAAATTATTGGCCATTAAATAAACTCTCCAACAATCTTAACCTCAGGCTCAAGATAGATGCCCTGTTTTTCCAGAACAGTTTTTTGTACATACAAAATCAATTCTTCAACGTCTTTTGCAGATGCATTACCGGTATTAATAATAAAATTAGCGTGCTTTTCCGAGACCACAGCCCCACCAATTTTGAACCCCTTTAAATCTGACTGCTCAATTAATCGAGCCGCATAATCATTTTCTGGATTCCTGAAAACTGAACCACAACTTGGCAAGCCGGTTGGTTGCGTTTCCGCTCGCCTATCCAGTAGTTGGCGGATTTTTTTAGCTGCTTCCTCGCCATCACCTTCCTCAAATTTAAAGACAACAGATACAAACCATTCTTCATATGGCATTTTTACACTGCGGTAACCAACCTGATAATCCTTCGCATTTCGCTCATGCAACTGACCATGTCGATCAACTGTCATGACTGACTCAACATAACGCCATGTTTCCCCGCCAAATGCACCCGCATTCATTGCCAGAGCTCCGCCGACAAGCCCCGGGATACCAGCAAAGAATTCACCACCAACTAAATTATTTTTACTACAAAACCTGGCCAGCCTTGCACAGGAAGCACCCGCACCTGCTATCACTCTACAACTATCCATTAAATCAATATCTGCCATGGTGCTTTTCAGTGCAATTACAGTTCCACGAATCCCTCCGTCTCTAACCAGAATATTACTACCAAGACCTAACCAGAAAATATTTTCATTTTCCGAAAGACTCACCAGCAACTCCGCCAGGTCTTTATCATCTAGCGGTGTATAAAACTTATCTGCATTACCGCCAATTCTCCAACTGGTATGTTTTGACATTGGCTCATTAAATTTCATTTCACCACGCAGATTATTATTCCTGGCAACCATCATGCTGTCACCCCAGATAATTTTTCTGGTAGTATTGCTGCAAGCGACCCGATATTACCTGCACCAAGCGTCAACAAAACATCGCCATCCTCAAGCACATCCATCAGCGCTTCAGGCAAGTCATCAATGTTCTCTACAAAAATCGGATTCACGCGACCACGCGCACGGATTGCTGCACATAATGCACGTCCGTCAGCTCCCGCTACTGGATCTTCTCCTGCAGCATAAACTTCAGATAAAAACAATGTGTCGGTACCTGATAATACTCGGCTAAAGTCTTCAAACAGATCACGTGTACGTGTATATCGATGGGGCTGAAATGCTACAACCAGTCGACGATCTGGCCAGCCAGTTCGCGCAGCCTCCAGTGTTGCTGCAATTTCAGTTGGGTGATGACCATAGTCATCGACCAGCAGCACAGTACCTTTGGCAATTTTGACTTCGCCATATTGCTGCATACGACGACCAATTCCCTGAAATCCGGACAACCCTGTCTGAATAGAAGCCTCATCAACACCCAACATATGAGCCACTGCAATCGCAGCCAGAGAATTTAATACATTATGGTGCCCGGCCAGGTTTAGCACTACCGGCATTGCTGTATCACGCCCAGGCAAATTCACTTTAAATGAACATTGCATACCATTACACTTTATGTCAGTTGCTCTAACATCAGCTTCTTCATCGATACCATAAGTTAAAACAGGCCTCGAAACATCACTCAACAACTTTCTTACTTCAGCATCATCCAGGCATAAAACTGCATGCCCATAAAAAGGTAAATGATGCAAAAATTCTACAAAAGTTTTGCGGTAACGATCAAAATCTCCGCCATATGTTTCAAGATGATCAGCATCAATATTAGTGACAATAGATATCATAGGCTGCAACAATAAAAATGACGCATCACTTTCGTCTGCCTCGGCAACAAAATAACGGCTTTCACCCAATTTTGCATTACTCGCTGAACTATTTAATTTCCCACCTATAACATAAGTTGGATCTAGCCCCCCTTCTGATAACAAACTCGCAACCAGACTGGTTGTCGTTGTCTTACCATGGGTGCCTGCAACCGCAATACCGTATCGAAAACGCATGATCTCTGCCAGC
>JAOUQA010000083.1 GCA_029879605.1 Gammaproteobacteria bacterium | reverse complement strand
GCCAGATGCTGCACTACCAAGCAATCTCATAACAACTTTTTCACCATGCGTCACCGGCAATGTCGAAACACGCACATCAAAGCCTCCATCCTTTAACTTCATTGCGATCTTTCCATCCTGTGGTGTGCGCCGTTCTGAAATATCAAGACATGACATAACCTTAAATCGAGCCACTAAATTAGGTCCAAGTAACCTGGGCAATCTAAATTGCTCCCTTAACATGCCATCTATTCTAAACCTGATGACATAATCATTTTCCTTTGGTTCTATATGTATATCTGATGCTTTTTCTTTTATTCCGAGCATCAATAATGCTTCAGACATTTCAACTATTGGTTTTGCCTTGGCTATCTGCTCATCTGTCTGATTACTAAATTGTTCAAAATCAAAATCAACAATAAACTTGTTCACCTCTTTTTTTGTATGCTTGTTGACTTCTATAGCAGAAACAATCTCATCTGGAAAACTAAATACTGGATCGACTGGATGTCCAATTATTTTTTCAACTGCAATAACTTTATTTTGTTCATCAGGATGGCTAAAAGCTACTGTAATAGACGAACCAAACTTATAGATAGGTATAGCCTCTAATTCTTTTGCCATATCCTTAGGCAACATCTCAACGACATCATCATGAAATATTGTTGTATCAAGATCCATATAAGCATAGTTAACAGAATCACCCAGGATAGGCCCAACCTTGTCTCGTGTCATATAACCGCGCTCAATGATCTCTTCTGCAAACTTCACAGCATCACGCCCGGATATTGCAAAAATATCTGAAATCTGTTCCTTTGGAATCCTCCCCTGGCGCATAAATTGCGCAGCAAGATCATCTGATAGCTTCATACCAAATATTAACCTTTAAGACTCTTAATAATACTGGCAATATCATCCTGTGTGACATTTGCTTCATCGCCTAAAACCTCACCCTTATCATTTTTTATATTTCTCACCAACTCAAAAAGATCATATTTTCCTTCCCTGCTAACAATCTCTTCTGCCTGATGACTTACAACAACCACAAGATTTCTACCACAATTGCCACAAAATGTTTGCTTACTTTCATTAACAAAACCACAATTACAACGTGTTACATCACGTACTTCTCCACATACACCGCAAAACATGTAGTTCCCAGGGTTTTTATGACTACAGGCCATATTGCTAATTTAACTCCTTCCATATTTTTTCAAGTTCAAGCTGTATAGTTTCTGGGTTAGTTTTTAATATGAAATGACTTGCTCCATAACCAATACAGGCACGAACCATTTCATTTGTATTCTGGGATGTCAACATTGCAGCACATGCATCAGGATATAACTCCTTAATTTTACGCAATGCTTCAACACCATCCATTTTTGGCATATTTATATCCAACAGCACAAGATCAGGCTCCACTTCAGAATATCTATCGACTGCCTCCTGCCCATTACAGGCTTCACCTGCTATCTCGCCACCCATATCTGTAACAATCATTTTAATTACATTACGTATGGAATTCTGATCATCAGCAATAAGTACACGCATAATATGGTTTTAACCTCATAGTTCTACTTAAATATCGATTTTGTAAAACTAGTTTAGTGCATGTATGCAAACAAAAAGCCTTTAAAAAGTAACTGAATTATTCATTAAATTATCCCATTCATGTTTGCCTGTAAGCAGGTATTTATTTACCTACGAATTACTTCAACAGTTTTATAGCGTCCATAAAAAAACCGCACCCTGTATCAGGGCGCGGCCTTTATTTCCAAATATCTTAATTTTACTTATCTAATTTGATCAATATAATCAGAAATGTCAGTCGGCGATAACGTTGCATTCCAGCTTTTTCCACTATGTTTCATTATGCGTTTTTCCCACTTCTTGATACGAGAACGAAACACCTGTGGATCAGTATTATCTTCGTTAAGTTTTATAACATTCATAGCTGCAATATCCATATTTTCAAACTCGTCCTTACTGAAACTACGTTTAATCCCTGGCTTTAACTCTTCTTTCATATCACTAAAGATAAACATGACCTGTGTTCCTGCCATTGTGCTTTTTAAGTAACCACTACATAGCATCATGGCACCACTAATATCTGTATATTTTGAACTTGTTGACCCACTTGAAAATTCATCAAGCAATTCAGCAAAAGCCACTCTTTGCTGATTTGCCTGAGATGGCCGGTAATCCAGGGTTAACTTACCTTTAAGATTCTCTTCGTCATAACTGCTGCTATCAATAGTAATAAAAAACAGGCTATCTCCTGGAACCATTTTCGGAATAATGCCTGCCTTAATAATATTGACCATGCTTTCCTTTTCTTTTGCATAGGTTCCTGAAATATCCGCAAGTGCGCAGATTGCTGTTTCATATTGTCTGTTATCAGAACATGATGACAACATCATAACTGCAAACAACCCACAAATAATTTTATATACATGTCTACTAATCATAACCATGGCCTTTTGCTACGTTTTTTTAATAAACATCTCACCAATTTTAGTCGGCACTATAATATATGCGTCATATATATGAACAACAATATTCATAACTGTTTTCATGATATGTCCAAGCATACCTATAAAGTGACCAACCATTATGATAATCAGTATCAGTATTTTATTCAGCACATGCTGACTACTCTCAATAAGCATTTCCAGGGGCACTGCCACCATTGCTAAAATCCATGGTAGAACAAAGCCTAGAGTTGCCTGCCCAATAACAGTTATATTGGAATTTTCGCCACTTGCCGTCGTAGCAGTTTTTCCTGCCAGCGCCTGTGTTGTTGCAGCATTAGTTGCAGCAATATGCTCACGAAGTACAGCAAGTGCTGCTTCTACTGATGCCAGGAAAAACAGACCTATTAATGACGCATATAATAACAAACGTCGTTTCCCCATCGTCATTCCACTAATCTGAGGGAAAATATTTGTAATACCGAGCGCTTCCATCATAAATATACCCAGCACAACTTCCAGCATTACAATAACCAGGGCAGATATATCTGATACCTGCATACCCAGCACTCGTGTTCCAGCAGGCACCAGCTCAGACATTGGTAAAGCAATCAGGTTAAAGTTGATAAATGCACCGAATCCAGCGATAACAATTACCAGGAGGGCAAAAACAAACAACTTGGTCGCCTTTGATGACAACATGTCTATTGATTCTTCACCCCCGTGCCGAACGCTCTCGTACTCGCTCATATACTTTTCAATTTTGCCACTGGTTTCCAGCACAAGAGCAACTTTCTTCTGCACCTCACCCATGGACTTCAGAATTTTATTCCAGGTTGGTGCAAGTGAACTTAATATTTTATGACGCTGATTTGCAGTTTTACGCATTTCAGCCAATGCCATTTTTTCACCTTCAACAGCAGATTTATGTAATTCTTTAAGCATTTTTTCAATTACACGATCACCTGAAGCTACGCCTTTTATACTGGCTATTGACTGTACAGCATCATTCCAGCCCGGCGCCTCTGGCACAACCTGTCCACACTCTTTAAAATCTGAATCGATCACAGCAATGCTCTCATCCAGCTTTAAATGCAATGCCGGATAATCAGCCAGATGCTTGGTATATCCTGCCTCTACACGTCTAAATTCCTGAGCTATTTTCTGCTCACAATCGGCAATACTTGATTCAAGCAATACCTTCTTGTTCTTCTCTCTCATTGTCTCGACAACGCCCTTGATCCAGCTGGATGCCTTGGTTAATCCACCGGCTATCCCTTCATCAAGGCTTTTTAATGCAGAATGCATGGGAACACGAGCAAGATAGAGAAACACCATACTGCCTACAACCAGCACCGTGATTGATAAAAATGGCATGTCAGGCCATATATATAAATTACTCATCTGTTGCTCCTAAGTAGTTTTATCTATTATTTAGTCAGATATTTTCAAAGACTGGTACAGTTTTAATTCTTATTTTCACGCATGATCAGATATATATAGCTCTAATGTGGTAATTTTCAATGAAATATCCGATATTACTCAATGTTTATTAGCAAAAGATTATTAATCTTTTGAAACATCACACAATGTCTTCATACCCTAATCACAAATACAGCCTGTTATTCGTTGAATAAACCCCGATCTTCTGAAGAAAAACTATGAATACCATCTTTTAGAATAGAAGCCTGATTATATAATCCGGCTCTCTTTATGCAGACTGATAACATTACCTATATCCACTGAATATATAATTACTGCATCCTGAATCTGTCATATATCAGGTTATAAATACTATTATCATTCGAATAATCAGGA
The DNA here is from genome assembly GCA_029879605.1 of Gammaproteobacteria bacterium. Classification (GTDB taxonomy): domain Bacteria; phylum Pseudomonadota; class Gammaproteobacteria; order SZUA-229; family SZUA-229; genus JAPHQX01. Next base: position 3,516 of record JAOUQA010000083.1, on the reverse strand, counting down.
TGTTTTAAATATACATACAAGCCTGAATCCAATCATTGAACCAGCTCACATTTAGTAGCTATGCCAGCTACTGGATACCAGTCTACTAATTACTGCTTCAATCGATAACCCGTCTTAAACATCCACCATACAAGGCCTAAGCAGATTAATAAAAAGACAATCACCATAAACATACTCAGACCCACACTTACATCAGAAACCTCAAAAAAGCTCCAGCGAAAACCACTAATCAAATAAACAACCGGGTTAAATAATGATACGGTCTGCCAGGCAGGTGGCAGCATATCGATGGTATAAAAACTGCCACCCAGGAATACCAGGGGCGTAATCACCAGCATAGGAATAAGCTGAAGTTTTTCGAAATTAGTTGCCCATAGCCCAATAATAAAACCAAATAAACTAAACGAAATACAGGTAAGCACCAGGAAAACCGTCATCCACACTGGATGCTCAATATGTAATGGCACAAAAAAATCAGCTGTCACCAGAATAACCAGCCCAATAATCAATGATTTTGTTGCAGCAGCACCTACATAGCCAATAAGAATTTCAAAAAATGAAATCGGCGCTGACATAACTTCATATATAGTTCCAGTGAACTTTGGAAAAAAGATACCGAATGAAGCATTGGATATGCTCTGCGTCAATAATGTCAGCATCATCAAACCAGGTACGATAAATGCCCCATATGAAATACCATCAATTGTTTCAATGCGCGAGCCAATTGCAGAACCAAACACAATAAAGTACAGGGCCGTTGAAATTACCGGTGAGGCAAAACTCTGTAACAGTGTATTCCTGAAACGTAACATCTCATATTTATAAATAACTCTTATGGCATGGATATTCATAATTATTTTTTTACCAGGTTGATAAAAATTTCCTCCAGTGAACTTTGTGATGTCTGGATATCCTTGAGCAATAAACCGGCATCACTAATCGCACTTAATAATCCGGCTATACCCGTATGCTGATTACGCGGATCGTAACTATAGGTAATTCTTTGCCCATCATCTGATAATTCCAGTGACCACTTACTTAGAATCTCAGGCAACTGGGCAACAGTTTCTTTTAATTCCACTACCACCTGTTTTTTGCCAAGTTTCTGCATCAACGCCTGTTTATCGTCAATCAGCAATAACTCACCATTATTAATCACCCCTACTCGATCAGCTATTTCCTCTGCTTCTTCTATATAATGTGTCGTTAAAACAATAGTTACACCTGATTCACGTAACTTACGCACCAGTTCCCACATGTCTTTACGTAGTTCCACGTCGACACCAGCTGTCGGCTCATCAAGAAAAAGAACCCTGGGTTCATGTACCAGTGCTTTACCAATCAGCACGCGCCGTTTCATACCTCCTGATAAGGTCATCAACTCACTGTCTTTTTTATCCCATAGTGACAAATCTTTGAGTAATTGCTCAATAAAATCTGGCGCCGGTTGTTTGCCAAAAAGACCCCGACTAAAACATAGCGTATCCCAGACAGTATCAAATGAACCAAGCGTAAGCTCCTGGGGAACAAGGCCAATCAAGCTGCGAGTAATACGATAATCATCAACAATATCGTAACCATCCACTGTTACCGAACCTGAACTGGGATTAACAATGCCACAGATAGCTGATATCAATGTCGTTTTACCTGCTCCGTTTGGACCAAGTAAAGCCACAATCTCACCCGACTTAATATCGAGACTTACATCTTTTAATGCATGATGACCACTGGCATATACTTTTGAAAGTCTGGAAATTGAAACTATTGAGGACATATTATTTTTTTAGTAACCCCGTTAAATACAAACATCATTATAGCTATCACGCCAGCAAAAGCCTTATAAAAGCCAATACCCATCCAGAAAATGACAGGCTTATATTATTTTGTGATCATGACTACTTATTTATTATTAAAAAAATAGCCACGGTCTGTGGCTATTCTACAGAATCTTATAAAAATGCTATCAAGCCTGCTCCATCGGCACCAGATCCTGCTTTAATTTTGAATCCAGGAAGAAACAGGCAAAAGGAATCACGGATGCAAACAACACCAACAGCCAGAACATCACTGACCAGTTCTGTTTATGGCTGACCAGCAGCGATAAAACAACATATGCCAGCCAGAGCACACCATGCACCATGCCAACTGGCCAGATCACATCTGCAATACCAAACTGGTACTTCGCCGGCATAGCGATAAATAATAGCGTAATTAAAGATAAGCCTTCGATCAGGCTTAATTTTCTAAACATATTCAGCATAACTTTTTCTTACCTTGCAACAAAAATATTGAGTATAGCTCATTCATCTCATGTGATTAAAACCAGTCACTCAATATCACTAACACATTGAAATATTTGTATTTAATCTTCAATTCAGGGCTTCTCAACCAGCAAATCAACCTTCCAGCATCTTAACCATTGCCTCGGCTGCACTACCGCTGGACTGTGGATTCTGCCCAGTAATCAGAGAACCATCAACAATGGTATTATCTGCCCAGTCATCAGCAGGTACAAACTCCGCACCCAGTTCGCGCAAACGAGACTCAAGTAAAAACGGCATAAGCTGGTCAAGTTGTACTGCCCGTTCTTCACTATCGGTAAAAGCTGTTACCTTGCGACCTTTTACCAGTGAGGCTCCATTACTATTCACATTTACCAGGCAGGCAGGACCATGACACACAGATGCCACTGGTTTGTCCGAGTTGTAAAAATCATGAATTAATCGCTGCACATGCGGGTTATCAGGCAAATCAAACATGGTGCCGTGCCCCCCCGGAAAAAATACCGCATCATATTCACTGGCCAGTACATTATCACCTAGTGCCGGCAATCCTTTTAAAGCCTGCATTGCGCGCTCATTGTCTTCTGTTGCCTGGTACTCAGCAAGACTGTTTGCATCTAAAGGCGCATCACCACCAGCAGGACTCATTACGGTTACTTCGTAAGCCTGTTGTAAAAACCTGTTGAATGGCACAGAGAATTCTTCAAACCAGATGCCAGTTTCATGGGAATCATCAATATGGCTGTGGCTGGTTACAATCATTAGAATGTGTTTTGACATAAGTACTCCAGAGTAAACAAATAGATTCAAGCTCGACTTTACGATATATACACTTAGATTAGCCTGTATACACCCGGCAATTACATATTAATTCTTAATCACCAGGCGATGAGAGTACCATACATCAACAGGAGTCAAAACACAGTTTTTGTGCGATCAAAACATAAGAAACATAAAGAGCCGGGGCTATTTTCCCAGAATAACAAACCCGGCCCTTTATTAGATTGAGTACTCGGCTATGGAATTGCTTTAAGCTTTAACTCATCAGCACTGGCTTTCACAAAACCATACTTTGCATAAATATCCTGGGCATCTGCCGTAGTCAGGCAATCAAGATATCGCTTTGCATTAACCTCATTGATTTTATCATTTCATGCTCTCCATTTTTTCATTTTATAAACAAGGGGGGTGTATAAAGAACAGCAATAATCCCGTCATCCTTTAAAATAAATAC
>JAOUQA010000082.1 GCA_029879605.1 Gammaproteobacteria bacterium | reverse complement strand
TCTACACCTTAAAAAACATAAGTTATTACTCTTTAGAGATCATAGAAAAATGCTGGTTGTTGATGGCAACACTGCATTTATCGGCGGTGCGGGAATTACAGATAAGTTCAGCAACAAAGAAAACCCCGAAAAGAGCTGGCGTGAAAATATGCTGGAAATTCGTGGTGACAATGTAGACCAGTGGCAAATCCTGTTCAATGAGAACTGGAAACGCTGGTCTGACATAACTATACCTTTACGCACGCCAGAACCCTGCACCGCTACACATAAGGGCCGTGTTGCTATGACTGAAGGCCCGGGATTTCTCGAAATCAAACGTTCGGCAATTAACCGAATTCGTAAAGCACGTGGACGCGTATGGCTGTGCACTGCCTATTTTGTTCCATCAAGAAAATTCAGACAGGCCCTCAGAAGCAGTGCAAAACGTGGTGTTGACGTTAGAATACTTATCCCAGGCTCACAGACTGATCACCCGATGACTCATTACCTGGCTCAGCATTACTACACTAACTTACTTAGTGACGGCGTACGTATATTCGAATACCAGCCAAGATTCCTGCATGCAAAAATTATTCTCTGTGATAACTGGGTTTCCCTGGGCTCCTGCAATATTGATCGATGGAATTTGCGCTGGAACCTTGATGCCAACCAGGAAATACAGGATCCGTACTTTTCTACCTCAGTCATGCATGTATTTCAATCTGATTTCAAGCAAAGCATTGAGATTAATGATACATGCTGGAAACAAAGAAGCTTCTCAAACAAACTTAAAATCGGTTTCTGGAATATTTATATTCGATTAGCTGATATAATACTCACTCGCCTTAAAATTATTCGCCACTGGAAACGCTTTAGAAACAGAAGGGGTTAGTATGCGTTTATTACACACTATGCTCAGAGTTGGAAACCTGCAAACATCCATTGCTTTTTATACTGAAGTACTGGGAATGAAACTACTTCGACAGAAAGATTATCCTGACGGCAAATTCACCCTGGCATTCGTAGGCTATGGTGATGAATCTAAAAACACAGTCATTGAGTTAACCCATAACTGGGATACAGACAGCTATAATATTGGTACTGGCTATGGTCACATTGCACTGGAAGTCGATGATGTTTATCAGGCAACAGATGAAATTAAAAACCGTGGTGGAAAAATCATTCGTGAAGCAGGCCCAATGAATGCCGGCACAACAATCATTGCTTTCGTTGAAGACCCAGATGGTTATCAAATTGAGCTCATCGGTAGCAAATAAATAACCACTCATCCACGACATTCACAATCATCAATTAACACAGAAATTTATGAATTATTCTTACATCGAAACAAATGATCAACTAGTTGAAGCATGTCAGCAATTATCAAATAGCGACTTTATTTGCGTTGATACTGAATTTCATCGTGAAAAAACATACTACCCGGAACTCGCGCTCATTCAAATTTCAAATGAGGGCCTGGCTTTCTGCATCGACCCTTTATCTATAACAGACCTGCAACCGATACTTGATTTATTTAACGACACTTCATGCACTAAAGTTTTCCATGCCGCTCAACAGGATATAGAAATCTTTCACCATCATTTTAATACCATTCCTCAGCCAGTTTTTGATACTCAGATTGCATCAACTTTACTTGGTTATGGCGAACAAATTGGCTATGCGGCTTTAATAAAAGAAATTTTAGATATTGATGTAGACAAAACCCAGACCCGAACCGACTGGATGCAACGACCGTTGAATAACAAACAGCTGGACTATGCAGCATCTGATGTTATTCATCTAGCCCAGGCTTATCCACTCATACTTGAACAGCTTAACAAACGCAATCGACTCGACTGGTTGAGTGATGACTTTAATCGCATTGCTCAACAGGATCAGTACCAGGTAAACACATCTGAAATCTGGAAAAAAGTTAAAGGGCATCAGCGTCTGCATGGCCAGCAACTTGCTATATTACAATCACTTGCCAGCTGGCGCGAACTAACTGCCCAGGAAAAAGATAGACCGCGACGCAAGATTGTCTCTGACGATGCATTGATTGATATTGCACGTCAAAAATTAAATTCCGCAAGTAATATTCTTGCACTACGTTCTATTAGCCAGTCTCGTATAAGCCAGACCGATGCTAATTCGCTTGCACTAAAGGCTGATGAAGGGCTTAAGCTGGACAAAACATCCTGGCCAGCTTTACCTAAAAAACAGAAACTGAGCTTTAATGACGAAGCGGTAGTTGATGGCCTGACTGCAATACTTAAAATCCTGGCACACGAATATAAAATCTCACACAATATCATTGCACCCAGAAAACAACTAGAGGCCCTGGTTAGAGGAGAAAAAGAACTCCCTCTGCTCACTGGCTGGAGAAAACAGCATGGTGGTCAGACTCTAGTTGATTTTCTTGATGGCAAACTTTCAATTCATATTGTTTCAGGTAAATTTTCTATACAGAATGCGTTATGACAGATATTTCAGGCATTAGTGATTTCCTGACCCAGGCAGGTACAGAATTTAGAGTGTTCGATCTTGGTCGTCGAATACAGCAAATCCCTCATGAAACATTCCTTTTATTTGAACAGGGTGAATCACCCTATCCCTACCCGTTACAACAACAAGCCTGGCTGGGCATTATGGTCTGGCAAGAAGATCAGTCAGATGATCTTGTTATCTGGTTTGTTCGCTTTCCTCTTGATGCCAGTGGCAAACTGACGACTACTATCAGGGATGATTTTCTCTATCGCCTGATTAAAAAACAGGAATCGGATTCAGAAGAAGACACTAACCCTTATGGTTTCAAACCCAAGCAGGAACACATGGCATGCTTTCATGCTAAAGCTGCCCTGATTCTCAATCAGCCTGCCTCTAAATTTTATGCTCACGCCCAGGATTATTTCGCGGGCAAACCCGGTTATGATCAATGGGCTTTTGTTGGTTTTCAGGGTATCGCCGACATGGCTGCCCGACTCAGTGAAAATAGCAATCTTGCCTGTATCACCATAGCACTTCCACAACTACCCACACAATCACTGGACGCACTCTGCCAGTGTCTCGAACATGAAGTGATCCCGGATAAATTAAGTGACGCATTAGCACAGAGGCTCACTACCGAGCTGGCTGCAAATTCAATAAATAGCAATCTCATCTCCCTGTTAATACGTGCCCTTTCAGGTTCAGCCAATAACCAGCTTTGCTCTGAGTCGATCAAACAGGTTTTATCCAGCAGCGTGGCAACAGATGCTGAAATCATTGCTTCCATTAGCGGTCGATGCTGGCTTTATCTAAAACAGCAGGACATGATGCAGCAATTCCTGGAGAACCTTGCTCATTGCCCTGAAGGGCAGGAATTCTTTAACATGGTGATACTGGACCTGGTTAATATTCCAGGCATGCAGGACTCATTGAATGCTGCGATACGGTCATCGGAGCGATCACCACAACTGGCTAAGGCCATTGGTGAATTATTACAGAACTTCTCCTAAGCCCGATAGAAACAACTCGAAATAAAGCAACTAAATACCTGCAATATATAGATATTTCTTGCGCACAGACAATTAATCCGCTATAAATTAATGCACTATCCGGTCATTTATCAGGTATCCATATGAACAACATCAGCATGCTAATACCCAAGCGCGAATATCCCACCTGGTGTTCAGAACTTGAGCAGTCTGAGGCAGATGCTGTAAACATGGTCGAGATCCCTTTACTTGGCACTATAACCGCCGGCAATCCCATTGAGCGTATTGAACATGAAGATCGGATTTCCGTACCCGCCAATATGGTTCGCCGGAATACCTATGCTCTGCGTGTATCTGGTTATTCAATGATTGATGACAATATCCAGCATGGCGATATTATCATCGTAGAGAAACGTGAATCAGCAGAGAATGGTCAATCCGTGGTCGCCCTGATTAATAACGAACAGGTAACATTAAAGAAATTTTACATAGAAGCTGATGGTATTCGACTGCAACCTGCCAATCCTGATATGGATGCAATCATTCTAAAAAATGATGATGTACAGGTACTGGGTATTGTCACGGGTATTATCCGGAACTTACAGGATTAAAACCTAACAACTGTTTAATTTCCGCAATTTCTTCTTTTGCATGTTCCAGTATATGTTCCGCCAGTCCAGAATGCTGGCCCTGCTGTTTTAATAATAACTTTTGATAAACAGGCACCTGATCAATTTTGGGCAGATGCTTAACATCCCTGTGATAAAGCATATTGTAAATATGGGCCAGTATCACGATATCTGCCATATCAATTCCCTCACCTGAATCACGCTCCCAGTTTTCCGCCTGTTTTATCACATCGATAATTTCTACTGGTAACTCCCAGCTTCTAATAACCATTTCACCCGCCATAGAGCGTAATGTTTTTATAATGCGATTTAGCTCATCATTATCACTAATCCCGTATTCAGCTTTTTCAATATAATTCAGCACAGGTATCACACCTATATCATGCACCAGACCTGCCAGTAACAACTGGTCAACTTCACATGATTCAATTTCTTTTGCCAGCACGGCACTGATTGCTGCAATTTCGACACTATGCTCGTATAAATTTAACATTCTCTGCTTTAGATCTTCCGACTTGCTGGTAAACAGCTGCTTCATCGAAAGGCTAATAACCATACTGCGAGTCGCAGGCAAGCCCAACCTAATGACTGCCTCTTGAATGCTCCTGACCGGTGACATAGCTTGATTAAGAGCACTATTGGCAGACTGGATCAAGCGTGTTGCCAGAACAGGATCTGCTTCAATAATACGAGCAACATCAGTTGCTTCAATGTCTGGATTTTTTATCGCAGCTTTAACCTTCAATGCTATTTCTGGTAATGCCGGCAATTCAAGCTGGCCATTATTGAATGCAAATACCATTTCGTTCAGTAACTGGCTCTCAACCCCATCGATCTCAGTAGCTTCAAAACTCTCATCACCCAGTATTAAAGCCTCGAGCAATGTATTAAATAACTGGCGATCAAACCTGGCAAACCAGCTGTTTGTTTTTACCTTAATATAAGCCTGACTATTCTGATCGTTAAACAACGGATATCGAGCTCGACTGTCAGTGGCTATTAAAGACTGAGCGTCCTCTGTTTCATGAAGAACAACCTCACCCTCAACCAGATAAAACAACCAGTCATGTTCATCAGTTGCATTCACCCTGTCTCCTGGCAATAAATCAATCATTTTCACCTTATCCACAAGAATACGCTGATCTTCTTTTAAAAGATCTCTGACTGGAATAAGGCTATTTAACCTGGATATATCCAGCTTAAAGCTTGCCATTAAGCATGATCCTGTAAATCGTAAAGCAATAAGAAACGTCTCTGCCGTTTATTCATATGTTATAAAATAGCATAGGGTTACGATAATCTATCAATAGAAAAAGCCTACAGATTAAAGCAGACATTCCGTATGGGTTTACACATAAACCATGTTGACTGATTCTGCACTATAGTCATACACTATGTAACTAAATGACCTCCAGGAGCGATTGATTAATGAAAAGAAGAAAAATACTCCGCTGTGGCTTACTTCTGACGCTGCTTGGCATACTGCCATCAACTGCAATAGCTGAAAATTCACTTAATTTTGGAGATTATGTCGTCCATTTCAATGCTTTTCGCAGTGACTCACTGACACCTGAAATCGCCAAAGCCTATCAACTGACACGGCGAAATAATCGCATGGTAGTTAATATTACAGTGCTAAAAAGATTAGCTGATAATAAAACCCAGCCAGTCAAAGCCGCAGTCACGGGTTTTGCCAGCAACCTGACCGGACAGGTAAAAAACCTGGAATTTCGTGAGATTTTTGATGGTGAAGCAATTTACTACCTGGCCCAGGCTCAAATTGCCAACCGTGAAACCTTAAAATTTGACATAAAAGCCGTACCTGAGAATGAAACTATCAGTGCAAAGGTTAAATTTAAACAGCAATTTTTCACTGACTAAATAATACATCTGTCCCGGTTTAATGCTTAAACCGGGACATTTTTTGTTAAAAATCTATTTTTTTATTAATTTAATCCATCAAATAGTCTGCTGAATTACCATCCATTAGATAATTCATATACAATTCGCATCAAAATACCCCAACAATTTCAACTCAAGAATAAGGTGTTACCCATTTATGATGAATCAAAATGCTTATAACCGTGAAGAATTACTCAAATGTGGCCACGGTGAACTTTTTGGCTCGGGTAACGCCCAATTGCCTGTTCCTAATATGCTGATGATAGATCGTATTACACATATTTCGGATCAGGGTGGCGAATATAACAAGGGTGAAATTAAGGCAGAACTGGATATCAACCCAGATCTCTGGTTTTTTGAATGTCACTTCCCGGGAGACCCGGTAATGCCAGGCTGCCTTGGTCTGGATGCCATGTGGCAACTAGTGGGATTTTATCTTGGCTGGATGGGACATCCCGGCAAGGGTCGAGCTCTGGGCGTAGGTGAGGTAAAATTCACTGGACAGGTACTACCTACAGCAAAAACTGTTAGCTACCAGATTAATATAAAACGTGTTATTGCACGTGGACTGATAATGGGTATAGCTGACGGAGCAGTTTATGTTGATGGACGTGAAATTTATACTGCCAAAGGTTTACGTGTTGGTCTATTTACAAAAACAGATGATTTTTAGGTTCTAGCTGAATGAAAAGAGTAGTAATTACTGGCCTGGGTATTGTTTCCTGCCTTGGCAATGATAAAAATGCAGTGACAGAGTCCTTGCGTGAAGGTAAGTCCGGTATCAGCTTTCGTGAAGAATACAAAGAAGCGGGGATGCGCAGCCATGTTGCTGGCCATGTCACAATTGACCTGGATGCTCATATTGACCGTAAAGTGAAACGATTTATGGGCGATGCTGCAGCTTATGCTTATATATCTATGCAGCAGGCCATAGAAGATTCGGGACTCACCGAGGAACAGGTTTCAAATACCCGTACCGGCCTGATTGTTGGCTCAGGAGGCGGTTCACCCTCCAACCAGATTACAGCCACTGATACTCTCCGGGAAAAAGGCATTCGTCGCGTAGGCCCTTATATGGTACCTCGCACCATGTCCAGTACAGTTTCAGCCTGTCTGGCAACACCATTTAAAATCAAAGGTGTCAATTATTCCATTAGTTCTGCCTGCGCCACGGGTACCCACTGTATCGGTAATGCCGTAGAGCAAATCCAGATGGGTAAACAGGATATTGTATTTGCAGGCGGTGGTGAAGAAGAGCACTGGACCCTGAGTATGCTGTTTGATGGCATGGGTGCATTATCCACCAAATATAACGACACCCCTGAAACGGCTTCACGCCCTTATGATGCGACACGAGATGGTTTTGTCATTGCAGGTGGCGGTGGTATTGTCGTGGTCGAAGAACTTGAGCACGCGTTACAACGTGGTGCAAAAATCTATGCTGAAATCACTGGCTATGGTGCAACTTCAGATGGCTTTGACATGGTTGCTCCATCTGGCGAAGGCGCTGTACGCTGCATGCAGCAGGCCCTGGCAACGGCCAGAAACCCGGTGGATTACATCAATACCCATGGTACCAGCACCCCGGTAGGTGATGTTAAGGAAATCCAGGCTATTCGCGAAACTTTTGGCGATAACATCCCGCCTCTTAGCTCAAGCAAGTCACTATGTGGTCATTCCCTGGGCGCTGCCGGCGTACAAGAAGCTATCTACTGCCTGTTAATGATGGAAAACAACTTCATCCAGGCATCGGCCAATATTGAAACCCTGGATGATGAGGTCACTGGCATCCCAGTTGT
>JAOUQA010000081.1 GCA_029879605.1 Gammaproteobacteria bacterium | reverse complement strand
GTAGTAACGAAGGTCTCCATATTAAATTTAAAGATACAGAAAATATGGAACAGGGTCGCCAGGCATTAAAACGTGAATTTAAAGACCTGGAATACTTCTCCGATGAAGACTCTATGATTGTTACGGCAAAAATGACCGAAGTACTGATTCGTAATGAGAAGCGTGCAGCCATACAGCAAAATGTTACTACTTTACGTAATCGTGTTAATGAACTGGGTGTCGCCGAACCGGTTATTCAACAACAGGGTGATTCACGTATTGTCGTTCAGTTACCCGGTGTTCAGGATACGGCACGTGCCAAGGAGATTCTTGGTGCGACAGCAACCCTCGAATTCAGGCTAACTGAAGGCTCGCTACTGGAATGGCGAGAAGCAGAAGAAACTGGACGAGTTCCATTAAATGCCAAACTGTACCATGAGCGTAATGGTGACCCGGTATTGCTGAAACGTCGTGTAATTGTGACCGGTGACCAGATCAACGATGCGGCATCAACCATTGACTCGCAAAGTGGTACACCCGCTGTTTCAGTTCGACTGGATAGTAAGGGCGCAAAAAAAATGGGTGAAACCACCCGTGAAAACATCAACAAACCGATGGCTGTTGTCTTCATTGAAAATAAAATTGAAACCAAAACCGTTGATGGAAAAGATATTAAAGTACGGTCACGAACCGAAGAAGTTATTAATATTGCCACCATTCGCGATGCCTTCAGTAAAAATTTCCAGATTACCGGTTTAGGTTCTGCCGAAGCTCGTGACCTGGCATTATTATTACGCGCTGGCGCACTTAGAGCACCAGTAGAAATTGTTGAAGAACGCACAGTTGGTCCAAGCCTGGGTAAAGACAATATTGAAAAAGGCTTTAAGTCAGTCGTGATTGGTTTTACACTGGTACTCATCTTCATGGCGGTGTATTACAAAACTTTTGGACTTTATGCCAATATTGCACTGACTGCGAACCTGGTAATTATTGTTGCTATTCTTTCCTTATTACAGGCAACATTAACTTTGCCTGGTATTGCAGGTATCGTACTAACAGTAGGTATGGCCGTGGATGCCAATGTACTGATATTCGAGCGTATTCGTGAAGAAATCAGAAACGGGAATTCACCCCAGGCCAGTATTCATTCCGGTTATGCAAAAGCATTTAGCACCATTGCGGATGCCAATGTAACGACACTGATAGCAGCGATAGTGCTCTTCAGTTTTGGTACAGGACCTATTAAAGGCTTTGCTATAACTCTGTCCATTGGTATTTTAACTTCCATGTTCACCGCAATCATGGGCACCCGAGCCATGGTTAATCTAACGTACGGCGGTCGTAACGTGTCAAAACTTTCGATATAGGTGACAGGGATATGCAGATATTTAAAAATAAATTAGACATTGATTTCATGGGTAAGCGTAAGCTTGCTATGACATTATCGATAATAGTGGTTCTTCTTTCTATTACCAGCATGGCAACCCGGGGTTTAAATTTTGGTATCGACTTTACCGGTGGTTATTTAATAGAAGTTGGTTACCCTGAGGCAGTTGAACTTAAACCTGTTAGAAATGCACTGGCGGAAGGTGGCTTTAAGGATGCACAGGCTCAGCACTTCGGTACATCAAAAGATATACTGGTGCGACTGGCACCCAGAAAAGATGTAAACCAGGCAGATCTAACGACCCAGGTATTAAATGTTCTTCAATCATCAACAGATCAAACGATTGATATGCGTCGTGTTGAGTTTGTTGGGCCACAAGTTGGTGAAGAATTGAGAGAGCAGGGTGGCATGGCGATGCTCATCGCCCTGTTTGGTATCCTGATTTATGTTGGTTTCCGTTTTCAGTTTAAATCAGCTGCCGGTGCAATTCTTGCTTTGATACATGACGTTATCATTACCATCGGTGTATTTTCTGTTACCCAGATCGAATTCGATTTAACAGTACTGGCTGCGATTCTGGCTGTTATTGGTTATTCATTGAATGATACTGTTGTGGTACTCGATCGTATACGTGAAACCTTCCGAACCCAGCGCAAGGGGACTCCTGTCAGTATTCTGAACATGTCGATCAATGGCACCCTGGCCAGAACATTAATGACTTCATTAACAACCCTGCTAGTACTGATTGCTTTGTTCACCTGGGGTGGTGAAGTTATTCATGGCTTTGCATTTGCGTTAATTATAGGCGTCTTTATTGGTACCTATTCATCCATTTATGTCGCCAGCAGTACATTAATTTTAATGAGTGTCTGCAAACAGGATTTCCTGGAAATGGCTAAAGACGAATCACCTCTGGATGATACGCCTTAAACAACAATTAATTATTGCCAGGGACGGCAATTTTCATCTATAAGACATCAGTATGGAATTTTATAATGTCTTTCAAAATAATATCTCAGTCCAGGCAATTCATCAGCAATTGCGTATTGATAACCTTGATCAATATTGTGCTTCCGTTAATCAAATTATTAGACATCATGGCAATGAAGGTGAGATGTATTGTGTCTGGGGACAGTTTAATATTCAAAGAGAAATTTTAAACAAGGGCATCAGGATTTCATTACTTAACTGTCCAAATGCCCTGACTTTTAGCATCACCAGAGAACAACACGGGCTGGTAATACATTGCACCATTAATACTGAGGAAGCTGATGATGACTTTATTGAATCGATACAGGTATTTTTAAATGACCTGCAACAGGGTATTAACCAGCTCTAGTTTATTTGTTGTTATAGTACTCCTGAACTTTAATGATACTGGCGGCAATTTTTTCAGCGACATGAGGACCAGTAATAAATGCCTGTAAGTCACCATCAGGATTGACCATCATCAGGGCAGCACTGTGATCCATTAAATAATCATCACCCTGTTCTTCACCGCTCATACCGGGTACTTTTTTATAGTATACGCTTAAACCAAGAGCGAGTTTTTTCAGCTCAGCATCACTACCTGTAACGGCTTTGAAAACTGGATTGAAATAAGCAACATACTCAGCCAGTTTTTCAAGACTATCACGTTCAGGATCAACTGAAACAAATACCACCTGGGGCAACAATGCCTGGTTTTCTTTTTCGATAATCGACATTGCCTGCTTAACCATTGTCAGTGTAGCAGGGCACACATCGGGACACTGGGTATATCCCAGGAATAATACACTCCATTGTCCTGACAGGTTCTGTTTACTATAAATCTGACCCTGATGATCCTGTAAAGAGAAATCTGCCAGTTTCTTGGCAACGGGTAAAATAACACCGGAAATTTCTGGTGCCTGATTTGTTTCAGGTTTATCAAAATCCGAGTATAAACCCAGTCCAAGCCCCAGGATCAGTGCAATAACAGCCGCTATAACTAAACTCAATGTGGATTGTTTTTCAGACATAATTATTCTTATCTATATAGTTTTTTGTGTCAGCCGGATTATACGTGGTTAGGACACAACAGAGTCAATAACATTCCATGTATTTCAATACACAATGTTTTCGTATCAATTATATTTTTTTATCAATGGTTTATTAATCTCCTCAGAAAATGAATCTTAATAAGTATTTTACTCTTTAATAATATTCTTAATTATATGAATTTATTGAAAAAATCTTTAAATGCGATTGCAGCAATTAGATGCATAGGGTAGGATTCACGCTCAGTAAAAACATACTTTTCTGATTCAGGATATGACCTTAGTCAAAATTGGAAGTTACTCGTAAACTAATTATTATGAGGAAATTTCTGATCAGAAACCGAGTTTTTGCAGGCATTCACAATAATGTGATGCCCGATTGCCAAATTTCTTTTTAGATTTAGGTAGTATCGCATTACTTTAAAAATAAAAAATTAAGGGGATGGATTTAGAGTATGTCTAAGTCAAAGTCTTTCCTGGCATCCATTTCGGCATTTTTGCTGAGCGTTTTTGCCAGTCCTGCATCTGCAGAATACGCATTGAATCTCCCAGAACCCGTAGCACCTCTCACAGCACAAATGTATGACCTTCATATGTTAACCACAAAGATCGCGACGATCATTATGGTAATAGTGATTGGTTTGGTGACCTACGCTATTTTACGATTTCGTAAGTCAAAGGGTTTTGAAGCTGATCAGAATTTTCATAAGAGTGCTTTCGGTACATGGTCATGGATTCTGGTACCTGTTATCGTACTGGGTATCGACCTGACAATCGCAGGATCAGCCATTGACGCACTGAACCAGGTTGAAGATTACTCTCAGAAGAATGACGTCACTGTGAAAGTTATTGGATCACAGTGGAAATGGACTTATGAATACATGGAAGATGATGTACGCGTCGTCAGTAATATGCTGTCAAAAGAAGAAGCGGGTGAACATTATCTACGTGCAGTTGATAATCCCCTGGTACTACCGGTTGGTAAACGTATTCGTTTCCTGCATACAGCCAGTGATGTATTACATGCCTGGTGGGTACCCGAAATCGTTTACAAAAAAGACTCCATCCCTGGATACATCAATGAAACCTGGACCATCATAGAAAAAGAAGGCACCTATAGAGGTCAATGTGCTGAAAACTGTGGTACCGGCCATGCTTTCATGCCGATCGTTGTCGAAGCCGTGAGCCAGGATAAATACGACGCCTGGATGACAGAGAAAAAATCAGCCATGCAAGTAGCTGCAGCTGAAGCATCTTCAGATAAAACCTGGACGCTTGAAGAGTTAATGACTCGAGGTGAACAGGTTTATAACACCAACTGTGTTGCTTGCCATCAGGCAAATGGTGAAGGTGTACCAGGTGCTTTCCCCGCATTAAAAGGCGGTCCAATAGCCACCGGTCCTGTTGAAGGGCATATTGATATGGTTATGAATGGCAGTAGCAAAAATCCAGTGATGGCAGCCTGGGCGGGCGCACTTAATGACCTTGAGCTTGCAGCCCTGATTACCTATGAGCGAAATGCCTGGGGTAATAATACCGGCGATGTTATTCAACCCTCTGACATTAAGTCAGTACGTAAATAATTATAAATTGGAGAGCTGAAGAATGAGTGCAGTGATTCACGAAGCCCACGATGATGGGCATCACGACGGACCTCCAGCAGGTTTTAAACGCTGGTTGTACAGCACCAACCATAAAGATATCGGTACCATGTACCTTATCTTTGCACTGGTCATGCTGTTTTTAGGTGGCGCAATGGCGATGTTAATTCGCGTCGAGTTATTTATGCCCGGATTACAGATCGTTGAACCGGACTTTTATAACAACCTTGTCACCGACCATGCGTTGATAATGGTTTTCGGCCTGGTTATGCCCGCCGCCGCAGGTATGGCTAACTGGATGATACCTATGATGATAGGTGCACCGGATATGGCATTACCTCGTATGAATAATATGAGTTTCTGGTTACTACCAGCTGCTGCAATTTTACTAGTGTCATCCATGGCCGTTCAGTTTATTCCTGGCACAGGTGTTCCGGTTAATACAGGCTGGACGCTATATCCACCTTTATCGGTTCAAACTGGCCTTGGTATGGACTTACTGATTTTCTCAGTTCACTTACTGGGTATTTCATCCATCATGGCATCGATTAACATCGTGACCACCATTCTTAACATGCGCGCACCTGGTATGCCTTTAATGAAAATGCCACTGTTCGTATGGGCCTGGTTATTTACAGGTTTGTTACTGATCATCATCATGCCAGTACTGGCCGGTGGTGTGACCATGCTGTTATTTGACCGTCACTTTGGTACCAGTTTCTTCGATGCAGCTGGTGGTGGTGACCCTGTATTATTCCAGCATCTGTTCTGGTTCTTTGGTCATCCTGAAGTTTATGTACTGTTACTACCATCTATTGGTGTACTGGGATTAGTTATTCCTACTTTTTCTCGTAAACCACTGTTTGGTTATAAGCCACTGGTATTCTTCATGGGCTTCCTGTTTGCCCTGGGCCTGGTTGTCTGGGCGCATCATCAGTACACCATTGGTATGTCATTAGGTGCGACCACTTATTTCATGATCGGTACGATTCTGATTTCTATCCCGGTTGGCCTGATGATCTTTAATTTCATCTTTACCATGTGGCGTGGCTCAATGACATTTGAAACACCTATGTTATTTGCTATTGCAATTATCCTGATGTTCTCATTTGCAGGTGTAACTGGCGTTATGCTGGCTGTTGTTCCTGCTGATTTGCAATATCATGATACCTACTTCGTTGTGGCACATTTCCATTATGCGTTGATTCCGGGTGCTGTATTTGGACTCTATGCCGGCGTGTTCTACTGGTTGCCTAAATGGACCGGCCACATGTACAACGAAACTCACGGTAAGATTTTCTTCTGGTGGACAACACTGTCGTTCAACCTGACATTCTTCCCGCAACATTTCTCAGGTCTGGCTGGTATGCCTCGCCGTATTGTTGATTACAATATTCAGTATATTGAGTTCAATCAGATCTCAAGTATTGGCGGCATCCTGTTTGGTTTGTCTCACTTACTGTTCCTTTACATCATTATTAAAACAGTGAAGGGCGGTGAAAAAGCGACGGATAAACCATGGGAAGGTGCACAGATTGGAACACCTGGACTGGAATGGACATTACCATCTCCACCTCCGTTCCACAGCTTTACAACACCACCTCAAATCAAGTAATTGTATAAGGCCCCGATCTCTGATCGGGGCATGATTTAAAGGTATTTAATAATGAAAGATAACGAACAGCTGGATATAGAAGCTAAAAAAGACATGAGTGCCGCCAATATCTGGACTGCAATTGTGTTAATAACAATTGCTATTATCGTTGGCATGATGCCATTCTTTTATCTGAAGGATATGGTTGTACCTGGATGAGCAATAATCCACAACAATCCAGTCAGCAACAGAATGCAAAAACTGTCAGGTTAATGCTTCTGATTGTTATTGGAATGTTTGGATTTGGTTTTGCCATGGTACCTCTCTATGATTTGCTGTGTTCCGTTACAGGCCTTAATGGTAGTACAACGGGTCGTATACAGGATGTATCGCAACTAACTGGTCGTGTTGATTACAACCGAGTCATCACAGTTGAATTTGACGCAACAAACAATGCGGATCTACCCTGGGAGTTTCGTCCTACTATTAAGAAACTGGATGTACATCCAGGTGAGATAAAAGAAGTCAGTTATTTTGTTAAAAACAATGCCAGTCATGCCATCGTTGCCCAGGCTATACCGGGTATTACGCCCTGGCAGGCAACCAGTCATTTCAACAAAACTGAATGCTTCTGTTTTATACAACAAAAACTTGAACCGGGTGAAGGCAAGGAAATGGCATTACGATTTGTCATTGATCCTGATTTACCCAAAGAATATAAAACGATAACCCTGTCTTATACCTTTATGGATACTGACAGAAGTAAATTAAAACAAAATGGTGAAATGCCCAAACTACAGACATCTGTGACAGGCAATTTACCCAATAACAATATTTAACACCTTAAGAATTAGGGGGATCAATGAGCACCGCTGAACAGAATTACTTTATTCCCGAACCCAGCCGTTGGCCAGCTGTAGCTGTCGTCGGTCTGTTCTTTACAGTCCTGGGACTTGCACTGTGGATGAACGGAATTGGTTTTGGACCCGTAAGTGTTGGCATTGGCGCACTGACAATTATTTACCTGTTTTTTGGCTGGTTCGGTGATGTTATCGATGAAAGCCTGTCAAACAAATATAACGAATCGGTTGATCGCTCCTTTAGACAAGGCATGTTCTGGTTCATAACCTCAGAAGTATTTTTCTTTATCACTTTCTTCGGCTGCCTGTTTTACTTCAGAGTTATTTCATTACCCTGGCTTGGTGGTGATGGACAACTTGGCACCTCGAACATTCTATGGGAAGGTTTTACCTATGCCTGGCCA
>JAOUQA010000080.1 GCA_029879605.1 Gammaproteobacteria bacterium | reverse complement strand
TTTCTTCCCGGCTACGTTTCCTGGTCAACGTCGGGCTGAATTATTTATCACTGAATCGCAGTTCAGACACTCTTTCCGGCGGCGAAGCCCAACGCATACGACTGGCCAGCCAGATCGGTGCAGGCCTGGTAGGCGTTATGTATATACTGGATGAACCCTCCATTGGCTTACATCAGCGTGACAATGACCGTCTCATAGCCACACTGACCCATCTGCGAGATATCGGCAATACAGTCATTGTGGTTGAACATGATGAAGACGCCATCCTGAGTGCGGACTATGTTATTGATATTGGCCCTGGGGCTGGTGTACACGGCGGGGAAATTGTCGCCGAGGGAACACCACAGCAAATCATGCAGAATGCACAGTCACTCACTGGTAAATACCTGTCCGGTGAGCTTGAAATAGCTGTTCCAGAACACCGTACTCCACACCCGGGAAAAATATTTAAAATTTCCGGCGCATCGGCAAATAACCTGAAAAATATTGATGTTGAATTTCCAGTAGGCCTGCTCACCTGTGTTACGGGCGTCTCAGGCTCAGGTAAATCAACACTTATTAATGACACCCTGTATCGACTACTGGCAAAAGAAATCAATGGTTCCTCACAGTCAGCCGCAAGCTACAAGAGCCATGAAGGCCTTGAGCATTTTGACAAGGTGGTTGATATCGATCAGGCGCCGATTGGTCGTACGCCGCGATCCAATCCCGCAACTTATACAGGTCTGTTTACCCCTATTCGTGAACTGTTTGCCGGCACCCAGGAAGCTCGCTCTAGAGGCTATAAACCCGGTCGTTTCAGTTTTAATGTAAAAGGTGGACGCTGCGAAGCCTGCCAGGGTGACGGTGTCATAAAAGTTGAAATGCATTTTCTACCTGATATTTATGTACCCTGCGATGTCTGTAAAAGTAAGCGTTACAATCGTGAAACACTGGATATCAAATACAAGGGTAAAAATATTCACCAGGTACTGGAAATGACCATTGAAGAAGCCCTCGAGTTTTTCCAGGCCGTTCCTGTTATAAATCGCAAATTACAAACATTAATGGATGTCGGCCTCTCTTATATAACACTCGGCCAGAGAGCGACAACACTATCGGGTGGCGAAGCTCAGCGAATCAAACTTGCCCGTGAACTATCCAAGCGTGATACCGGAAAAACTATTTATATTCTGGATGAGCCAACGACAGGACTGCACTTCCATGATGTCGAGCAATTATTACAGGTACTCATACGGCTGCGTGATCATGGCAACACCATTGTGATTATCGAACATAACCTGGATATCATTAAAACCGCTGACTGGGTTATTGACCTTGGCCCTGAAGGAGGCTCTGGTGGTGGGCAGCTAATCGCCCAGGGCACACCTGAACAGGTAGCTGAAAATACTGAATCATTTACCGGCTATTACTTAAAGAGAATCCTCACCCGGAAACAGAAACTAAACGAACTCGCCAGTTAAACAAATTACATGAATCCGATTAATTAACTGTGTAATTCACTTTTACTTAAATTAAAGAGAGGCACATCATGATTGGTAAGAAAAATATTGTTTTTGGTTTTTTATATCTTGTTCTAACCGCTGCACTGGGGCCAGTTATGGTCAATATGTATGCTGACTACGGATCTGCAGTTGGTGAGAAACAACAACATGTCGGACGCCTGCAGGCAATGCAGGAAAATGAGTTTGAAGAAAACCTGGAATCCTTATCTGCAGAACAGATCGCCAAAGCTAATACCCAGGGAATCCTGAGTCTTAATAAACTGGCCAATATAGAATCATCCATTGACCAGGTTAAAGGCGGCCCCCATGCCCATGGCAACCTGGAAGCACTACTTAATATAGCAGCAGGACTTGTTATCTGTTATTTAGCCGTCGCCAGCTGGTTAAAACAACTGATAAGCTGGTTATTTATCATCGGAACCATCATGCATTCGGGCATGCTGTATTTAGCCCGGGTATTCGAACTGAGCTGGGCAGATACCGTACTTGGCACAGGCATAGGGCCCTTGTGCATCCTGGCAGGCTTACTGGTTGCCGGCATTGCCAGCACAATAGGCTTTCAACAAAACGTCTCCGATAGCTAGTTATTAGCCGTGTTAACAGGGTAAAAAAACAGGTTTTATCGTAAGCCTGTTTTAATACAAGTAAATTAGAATAGCTGCTTACTCACGTTCAAGGTATTTTAATTTACCTTTTACTCCTTCCCAGTCTTTAGCATCTGGTGGTGGTGATTTGACCTGGTTAATAACTGGCCATGACTTTGCCAGCTCAGCATTTAGTCCTACAAAAGCTATCATATCAGCAGGTAAATCTTCTTCAGCATAGATAGCATTAATGGGGCACTCTGGCTCACAGAGATGACAATCAATACACTCTTCTGGGTCAATCACCAGAAAATTAGGCCCCTCATGAAAACAGTCAACAGGGCATACATCAACACAATCAGTATACTTACAACGGATACAGTCTTCTGTTACAACATAAGTCATATGCCCCCCAGTCCACTACCAGAAAATAATTATTATCTTATACACTAATATCTTTGACTGATTTAATGAGAACCGTATCATACTTCTTCGGATGCTGGCAGCCTAGCCACCTGTTTAGGGGGTGCAAATAGTCATTACACAACTATAATTAGATTGGTATTCTGGATTATACCCATATAATCACTATTGAATATCGCCAGATAACAATTTGATAACGCCAAACAATTGATAACACTTCTATTTCAAATCTTAACTTTGGTTTTAGAGGATTATCATGCGTTACATTATCAAAAAACTTACTGTTATTCTAATCACCATGACTTTTCTCATGAGTGGCAATATCCTAGCAACAAGCTCAAACAACAGGGATAACCACTCTAATAAACAGGCAGTGTCTGATACACATTCAACCAGCCATCAAAATGAGAATCTTCATAATGGTCAGCCATTTGCCAGCCTTCTTGTTTTAATTGAAGAAAACAAGGCATTAATTGAGTCCAATCAAGAGGACAATATCAATCAGAACATTCAATTGACCGCTATGATTGAATCCAATCACCTGGACAATATCAATCAGGACGCTCAATTAATCGCTATGATTGAATCCAATAAATCACTGATTGACAGCAATCAGAAATTATATGTGCAACAAAATCAGTCGATTTTAGATATGGTTGCTTCCTTCATGGACATGATCACATCGAATACATCTCAAATCGATCAAAATAACCAACAAAGTAATTCACAGGATCAACTACTTTTCAACATGATTGAAGCCAATCAATCTGTGATCAGCAACAACCAGACCCAGAACACAAATCAGGATCAGATGCTGTTAACAATGATCGAAGAGAGCCGGAAACTGATTAATGCCAATAGTGCAGATATAGCATCACTTACTTTAACTACAAGTGATTTAAAACTGAAAGTTACGTCTCTAAATAATGAAATAATCACTCTTCAGGACAAAGTAACATCTAATGAAGATGAATTACGTAATGCTTTAACACAGCTACAGGAATCAAATAACCAGATTTCATCTATTTCACAGGATTTAATCAACCTGTCCATCAGTCATAATTCAGACATGACAACTATTAACAACGAATTATCATGGTTAAAAGCTCAGGTATCTGGTCTTGATCAGGAACTTAAAATACTGGCAGAATCACTTTCACAGAAACTGACTGACATTAATACAGCTATTTCAGAAAACTCAATCGCACTTGACGGCATGATGAATGAAATTTTGCTGCTAACAGCTGAAACAACCCAAATAACAGCATTAATCAGTAGCTTAAACAACAGCATTGCCAATCTTGAGCAACGTACTTTACAACATGATCAACAACTAAATACATTGTCACAACAATTTACAGCTTTAAGCTCAGAAGTAACTGCTCTAGCAACCAGTGATTTCATTCCAGTCGATTTAACAGGCGTACATGCTGAATATACACAGGATGGACGAACTGTTTATTTCTGGAAAACCCCACCTTGCGCCGACCTTAATCAACATCAAAATTTTTGTAAAAATCGAGGTTTAAACTGGTGGCGAGCTAAATCACAGGCTGATGCGCAGAGACTGATTACTTTTGGTTACAATCTGGACAGCAATCACACATGGATACAGGTCTTTGGTATCACATCTCAAATTAACAGGCAGACAAAATCAACTGCTCTACTTGATGGCTTTGCTGTCAATGTAGATGACGCATCATGTATTGCTGATTCTACTTCAGGCTTCACAGGTATTCGAAAATGGGGATGTTCAATGTGCGACCCTGAAACCACTGGTAACAGAAGTTGCTGCTGGGATTCAGGTAATCAATATGACTGGTTTGTCTGTGAATCAGACACAATCAACTAATCAATATCTAAGGCTGGCACTGCCAGCCTTTTTTTGACTCTGCAAACTCTATTCATCCAGATACTCGACTAAACTGCCACTGGTTTTTCTCAGACGCTGACTCAGCATTTTTGTTACCATCCATAGTAACTTAAATGCTAATGAAGGCCTGGTATCAGCCAGCTCCTGAATTTTTTCCTTAGTTAGAAAAAGCAGCAACACATCTGATTTTGCCACGACACCTGCCGAGCGCGGTTCACCATCAATTAATGACATTTCTCCAAAACTTTGTGGTGGAAACAAACTTGCAATTACTTTAGGGTTATTTTCAATATCATCCTTCACGATATCCAGTTTACCCTGTACCACAATACCCATAGTATTATCTGTTGCACCCTCACTAAAAATGACATCGCCTCGATCAGCTGTGCAGGCTGTCATCTGGCTACTTATCTGACATATCTGTTCCCATGAGAAATTCTTAGCCCATCGGGTTTTTTCCAACATTTCAGCCAGTTCAATTTCGCTACACTCGTAAATTTTTAATGTCATAACATATAACCAGAATACCCATTCCAGATAGTAAAGCATAAATAAAACATACTTTTGTTAATGTATATATACAAATATAAAAATTTCTACTTAACTCATCACATTCATGTAATTATTTTGAACTCCGTAACAAAACTTCAACGACAGCAGACTATACATATGAACACAATCAACCCAGTACAGGTGATGCTTGAACAGCTAAAAAATGAATTCCTGGCAGAATTACCTGCAAGAACTGAGGAAATTGAACAGCTAATACTAGGGCTTAATGCCAACGACAACTATGAAGAAATCTACCGTCAGGTTCATAGCCTTAAAGGCACTGGTGGAACACATGGCATCCCGATAATATCCATAATTTGTCATGAACTGGAAAACTTTATTGAAAAGGAGCACTCACTGGGCGAACTAAATTCTGACCAGTCCATTGACCATTGCCTGTTATTCATAGACTTACTGATACAGACACAAAAAGAAACCATCAAAACCAGTCCACATTATAACGACATTCAGCAAGCACTAAACAAAATAACAAATAAAATATCCCCAAACAAGCATAATGTATTAATTATAGAATCATCGAAACTCTATATCGACCTAATAAAGGAATCACTTTCATCTTTACCATTAACCATAGAAGTCAGCACCAATGGCCTTAAAGCCCTGGAGTTAGTACTAAACAAAAGATACGATATTATTATAACTGGCAAAGAAATTGATGAACTTAATGGCGAAGCAATTATTGCTGCTTTTAAGTTGTCAAAACCTGCCAGTAAAAGTACGAAATGCATTCTATTAACATCTAAACCTGCAACTAAAACCAGGCTCAAACGAACCACGGACCCTGACAGCATTCTGAAACGCAGTACCAGTCTAAGCTCTAATATAAACACATGTGTTAAAGAGCTTTTAAAAATTGCAATTTAAAATAATAGCTACAAAAAAAGCCGATCTTTGATCGGCTTTTTTCTGATTCAATATCTATCCGAACAACTATTCTGCAACAACTACTTCTTCAGCTGAATCTGATAATTCAGGACGATCTACCAATTCAACGTATGCCATTGGTGCTGCATCTCCTGAACGGAAACCGCATTTCAGGATACGAAGGTAACCACCGGGGCGATCCTTATAACGCGGCGCAAGTTCAGCAAATAATTTGCCGACCATTTCCTTGTCACGCATACGGGCAAATGCCAGGCGACGTTTTGCAACACTGTCTTCTTTTGCCATCGTAATCAAAGGCTCAGCTACTCGACGAAGCTCTTTGGCTTTTGGCAAAGTGGTTTTAATAACTTCATGACGAAACAGTGAGTTAGCCATGTTCTGAAACATCGCTTTACGATGACTGCTGTTTCTGTTTAATTGACGACCTGATTTACGATGACGCATGTTCTTTTACCTTCACGTAGACTACCTACGATTAACTCGCTTCTTTTTCTCTGATAGAAGCTGGTGGCCAGTTTTCCAGACGTACACCCAGTGACAAACCATGAGATGCTAAAACGTCTTTAATTTCTGTCAGTGACTTCTTACCCAGGTTTGGTGTTTTCAATAACTCAACCTCAGTACGTTGAATCAAATCACCAATGTAATAAATATTTTCAGCTTTCAAACAGTTAGCTGAACGTACAGTTAATTCAAGATCATCAACTGGACGCAGAAGAATCGGATCAATTTCTGCTTCTTCAGATTCTGCTTCCGCTTCTTCAATACTTTGCAGATTCACAAATGCTGCTAATTGCTGTTGCAATATAGTTGCTGCATTACGAATTGTTTCTTCTGGATCAACAGTTCCATTAGTTTCCAGATCAATAATTAATTTATCCAGGTTAGTGCGCTGCTCAACACGTGCACTTTCAACATTGTAAGCAACACGAATTATCGGGCTATATGAAGCATCCAGACTCAGAGCTCCGATAGTTGTACCTGATTCCAGCGCATCTGCTTTGCGAATCGATGCAGGCTGATAACCACGGCCTTTAGCGATTTTCAATGTCATGTTGAGTTCAACATTCGCTGTTAAATTCGCAATTACATGATCAGGATTTTTGATTTCGATGTCGTGATCAGTTGTAATGTCACCGGCCGTTACAGGACCAATACCTTTTTTATTCAGCGAAAGAGTTGCCTCATTCTTGTTATACATCTGAATAGCAACACCTTTAAGATTCAGTAAGATTTCTAAAACATCTTCCTGAACACCTTCAATTGCACTGTATTCATGCAATACACCATCAATTTCAGCTTCAATAATCGCTGAACCTTCAATTGATGATAATAATATACGACGTAATGCATTACCCAATGTATGACCAAAACCACGCTCAAGTGGCTCAAGTGTTACCTTGGCATGATTTTCACTGTATGAGTGAACATCAATATTACGGGGTGTAAGTAGTTCTTCAGCTGTTCCTGACATTCGTACAGGTCTCCCTTATTTGGAGTACAATTCCACGATCAGTGATTCATTAATATCGGCTGATAAATCACTGCGCTCAGGTATATTTTTAAATACGGCTTCCATTTTGCTATCATCAACGCTGATCCATTCAGCGATTCCATTCTGCTTGGCCATGCTTAAAGAATCCTGGATTCGAGTCTGCTTTTTAGCTTTTTCACGAATCGAGATTTTATCTTCAGGCTGAACAGTATAAGAAGCAATGTTAACCACCTGGTCATTTACCAGTACAGCTTTATGACTGATCAACTGACGCGCTTCTGAGCGAGTTGAACCAAAGCCACTACGGTAAACAACATTATCAAGGCGTGTTTCCAGCATCTGTAACAGGTTCTCACCAGTTGAACCTTTTCTTGCTGCTGCTTTTTTGTAGTAATTACGGAATTGACGCTCAAGTACACCATAAATACGACGTACTTTCTGTTTTTCACGTAACTGCAATGCATAATCAGATAAACGTGAACGTCGTGCACCATGCTGTCCAGGGATCTGTTCAAGCTTACATTTT
>JAOUQA010000079.1 GCA_029879605.1 Gammaproteobacteria bacterium | reverse complement strand
GGAGGCTATGGGTATTAGCCGTCCATCCCTCTATAAGCTAATTAAGAAATTAGATATGCCTGAACCAGGAAGACAATGAGCACAGAACGGCTGAGGAGAGATTGGATTTATGCCGGCTCAGCAGTTGGTATAGTGCTCTTAATATTGCTGTTAATGTACCAACAAACAGTTTTATATCTTATCGGGATATGGAATAAGGTAGAAGTTGGCGAGTATGCACATGGTTATGTAGTTCTGCTTATAAGTGGCTATCTGTTATTCAATAACAGGCAAAAATTAATGAGATTGACGCCCTGTTCTGAATACAAAGCTATATTCGCTGTTGTAGCAATGAGTCTGGTATGGCTAATGGCAGCACTTGTTGATGTGCAGGTGCTGCAGGCAATTAGCCTTCTACTGCTAATATTTGCAACATTATGGAGTATTTTGGGAAGTCAGGTAATGAAATATATCGCATTCCCAATATTATTTATCAGTTTTGCAGTTCCTGTCTGGAATCCGCTTTCTCCACTATTACAAAATATAACTGCTGATGCTGTTTATGGCGTTATACGATTACTAGCTGTGCCAGCAGCCAGGCAAGATAATGTTATTGTTTTACCAGCGGGTAAATTATCAATTGAAGAGGCATGCAGTGGGTTACGCTACCTGTTGGCGGCAATGACGCTGGGGACGCTATATGCGTATATGTACTATTCAAGCTGGAAATCAAGGATTATAGTAGTTATGGTTTCTGTAGGTGCGGCAGTTTTGTCTAATATCATCAGGGTTTTTATTGTTGTATATCTTGGTTATGCGACTGACATGCAGCATCCATTAGTGAATGATCATCTTAGTTTGGGTTGGTATATTTTTGCAGGGATGGTCTTTATTTTGATGCTTGCTGATGCAAAGGTGAATAAAAATGAAGCTGCAGAGAATAATTTTCAGAATATTGAAGAAAAAGAAGTAGTGGTGGCAAGGTGTAGATATAAATTAACAAATCAGGCGATAGTGCTAGTTTCAGTTATTGTTTTGGCTTCAGCTGCTCCACTAGTTCAAAGTAAGGTTAATCACAGAGATTTCGATAAGTCAGTAATTGCAGTGCCAGAAATGCCGAAAGAAGTTAATGGCTGGTTAATCACAAAGACAGTTAATAATGATTGGATACCAGAATACAGAGGCGCGGTCAATCTTAAGCAGTATTATAAAAAAAATGATAAAGAAGTAGCATTTTATGTTGGATTTTATCCAGTTCAAAAACAGGGGGTAGAGCTGATCAATGAACTTAATTATATTGGCGTAAAAGAAAGATGGAATACTGTTTATCCTAAAGATCAAGTGCTTAATATAGGTAAGCATAAGATACTGGAGCAATTAATTGAAAATAAAGATAAAAAACAGAAATTAGTTTGGTATTGGTACAATGTTGCTGGTATGGTAACCACAAATAAATATGAAGCAAAAATTATGCAGATTATAGGTTTGATATCGGGTAAGGACTGGGCATATATAGCAGCTGTGGCATATGATAATAATGAAAGAAGCAGAGATATAATGAATGAGTTTATAGAGGCGGTAGAAGTGCCAATGAAAAGAGAGATTGAGCGAATTAATTTAAAAAATAATTAGTGACATGTATTATCGAAATTATAGTAATTATTTAAATAATCAAGGAGGGAATGATGAAATCCCAATCAAAAGTTATAGATAAAATAAGAAATACTATTTTAATATTTATTGTATTAAGTATTTTAGGCTGCGGTAGCAGTGACCAGGAAATGATTCAGGCTGCAAGATCATATTTAGATCAAAATAAATTACGTGAAGCCGCGCTTGAGTTAAAAAATGCATTACAGGAAAACCCTGAAAATGCCGAAGCGAGATATATTTTAGGCGTCATTAATCTTGATATGGGTGATATGGCTACAGCAGAGAAGGAGTTCAGGCGAGCGGCTGAGGCAGGCTGGGATGAAGGTCAGGCACGCATAGGGCAGGCTCGATCGATGATAAGTGGTAGGGCATTTCAAAAATTACTTGATGAGATTGAAGTTAGTGAGAATTATTCTAACGAAGTAAGAGCAGATATTGAGGCCTTGCGCGCATTGGCTATTTTCGGTTTAGGTAATGCTGTACAGGCAGTAGAGATATTAAATGAGGCCGTAAAGATTGATGGCAGTGCTTTTAGTGTTTTGAAGGCATCTATTCAGATAAATTTAGCAACTAATAATTTAGAACAAGCTATTGAGAGTTTGAAAAAAGCTCAGGGTCAATATGGAGACAATAAGGAGGTTTTGTTACTAAATGCGATTATATCGGCAAGAAGTGATGAATTAGATAAGGCTGCAGAAGCGTATAAAAAAATAATTGAGCTTGAACCGGAAAAACTGATTACGATTTATGGTAAGCAGGCGAGGCTAGGTCTGGCTAGATATCAGGTGTTAAATAAGGAATATGACAATGCGAATATTACTTTGAAGCCATTATTGGCGCAGGCAGCAAATGACCCAGAGGTCAATTTTGTAGGAGGACTGCTAGCTTTTGAGCAAAGAGACCTAGAAGCTGCTGAAGAACGATTACTTAAGGTATTAAAGGTGGCGCCAGATCATGCGCAGACACTTTTGTTATTTGGCGCAGTTAACTATGCACAGGAAGACTACGAACAGGCAGCATACTATCTTGCGAAGTATATTAGCGTGGCACCCGAAAATCTGGGGGCACGTAAGATACTTGGTCGTGCATATATCAAGCTTGGACAGCATACTGAAGCGCAGGCAACACTGCAATCTGGATTGGAAGATGGCAATGATGACGCTGAGCTCTTAGCGCTGGTAGGTATTTCACAACTACAGGCGGGTGATATTGCTGCCAGCATAGAGGGTTTGGAGAAGGCAGTTAAAGCGGCGCCGGAGAGTGATGAGCTAAGAAGTGAGTTGGCCAGAGCCTATATTTCTGCTGGTGAAACAGAGAATGCCATAGCGGAATTAAAAACGATTCTTGCTGAAGGTGACGACAAAGAACAGGCTGAGATATTGCTGATAGCGACACATTTAAGAGCAAAGCAGTATGACCAGGCAATTGGGTTTGTATTGGATATGTTACAAAAAAATCCAGATGATCCAGCTGTTCTGTCACTGACCGGTAATGTCTTTGCTATTAGCGGAGATAATGTAGAGGCAAGAAAATATTTTAATAAGGCGTTGCAGATAAAGCCTGATTATATACCAGCCAACATGCTACTTGCTCGCGTTGAAGAAATTGATGGACAGCCTGATAAGGCAGAGGAGATATATAAGAATGTAGCAGTAGTGAGCAAAGATGATATATCACCGGTCATGGCTCTAGCGCGACTTGCGGAGACACAAAACCAGACTGAGAAAATGATCAAATGGCTTGAAGATGCAAGAAAGAGAGCGCCAAATAATGTCAAGCCAAATAAAATATTAAGCGAGTATTATTTGCGTGAAGAAAAACTGGAAAAAGCGGGAGTATTGATTAAAGATGCAATCAAAAAAGCACCGCGTGATAGAAATCTGCTTGTATTGCAGGCAAGGTGGCAGATAGCAGATCGTCAATATAATAATGCACTTTCTACGTTAAACGAGCTTGTCATAAGGGTGCCTGAGTCGGTGTTTGTTCGTACAATGCTTGCAGAGACATATTACAAACTTGCTCAGCTTGCTGATGCACGCAGGCAGTTAGATATAGTTCTTGAGAAACAGCCACACTATACGCCAGCGTTGATATTAATGTCCAGTTTAGAATTACAATCAGGCAACTATAATGAAGCGTTGGCAATTGCTAGGAAAATTCAAACTGTTAAGCCTAACTTGCATTTAGGTTTTGAGCTGGCTGGCGATGCAATGATGATGAAAAAGGAATATGCTGCTGCGAAAAAGAATTATGAGTTGGCAATGCGGCAAAAACAATTTGCTGAACTGGTTATCAAAATTTCTGAAGCAGCAGCACGTGCAGGTGAGCTTTCCTTATCGACAAAACCGTTGCTTGACTGGTTAGGTGAGCATCCAGATGATGTTCGTGTACTTCAATTTCTTGGTAATGCATATCAGAGTTTGAAGCAAAATAAAAATGCTATCGATACATATGAAAAAATATTAGTGCTTCAGTCAGATAATGTGGCAGCACTGAATAATCTCGCATGGGTATATTTGTTGGAGAATAACTCAAAGGCATTTAAATTAGCAGAAAAGGCATATGAGAGGGCGCCTAATGATGTTGGTGTCAATGATACCTATGGCTGGGCGCTGGTTCAGCAAGGTCAGATAGATAAGGGTGTGCGTCTATTAGAGAAGGCAATGGCCGCTTTACCAGATGTGCCAGAAGTACAGTATCACTATGCAGTGGCTTTACTGAAATCAGGTGAGGAAGTGAAAGCACGTGAAATGCTAGGCAAATTACTCAGTGGGGATAAGTCATTTGTAGGGCGTACTGATGCGGAACAGTTGATGCGGAAGGATTCACAACGATAAAAAAACCGCGCAGTAGCGCGGTTTTTTTATCTTAAGAGATTAGGAACTTTTTAGTTGGTTTTCTTCAATTTGCGTGTAACCCCAAATCCAACAAGACCAATACCTAATAACAAAGCTACACCTGGCTCTGGTACATTCACAGATGAAAAGGCAAATGTACCTTTACCACTTTCACCACCTACTACGCCATCAGCAGAGAAGGTCCATGTTCCAAAAGTATCATCAAAACCATTGCCAGAGAAGATACCGAATCCACCTAGGTTGAGATACATATGACCATTAGGCGCGATCATTTCGCTTACATAGCTAATTTGATTCAGCGTAAAACTAAAGCCACCTACGGACCACAGTGGATCAACTGCTGCAAATGGGTCGTATGTAAAATCATTATATACGGCCATATCTAGAAAACTTACAGTTGAGGCAAAACTTCCACTAGGATTATTGGTGACTACAGCTTGGTCTAAATGGATATCTACATAGTTGGTATCAAAAGTGGTACTTGTGAAATCGACTGTACCACCAAAGGTTATTGAGCCTGTGATAGGATATGCAGCTGCAATACTTGATGTCGTCAATATACCTAAAGCTAGTAATATTTGGTTAATTTTTTTCATTTTAGTAGTCCTAATATAGTTTTAAAATTCATAGTGCTTACCAGTTTAATATTTATCAATTACCAGTAAGTACCCTTATTTTTATAAAAGCAATTGGCGTGCCATATTTATAACATATTGTTTTTATTGATATTATAATGCGGCAGGCGTAAAAATGAATAAAAAATGTAATTAATGGTGACACTGCTGGCCTTGGTATTAGGTTTGTAAATAAATAATATGTATATGCCATGCTTAATATATATAAAACAAAGAGTTATTTATTAGTGCAAGTGTTAAAAAAAGTAACAGATGGGTAAATTATAAATATTAGGAATTAAGGAAAGAGGAGTTCATATCTGCCAGTATCAACTATAATACCCTCTAGGTTTGGATAACTCGCTGATTGTTTGAGGTTGGTGTTGGGAAATAACTTCAGTATTTTGACAGGGTTGGTTGCCATTTAATACTCGCTTGCTCACTATGATAAATTTTATCAAAATTGGCAACTTTTAAGGATCGATCTTTAGCTTCTCATGAATGAACAATTAACTGAAATTTATAGCTATTTACACGGCATGTGGGGTTATCGCTGGATGGCGCTTTTTGTCGCGTGGATTGTGGCATTGGCAGGCTGGTTGTTTGTGATGGGAATGCCGAATCAGTACAGCGTAAAAACAGTGATTTATGTGGATACATCATCTGTAATGAAGCCATTACTAAAAGGGTTGACTCCAGAAACAGATTCTTACGACGAGCTGGCAGTGATGTCACGTGTTCTTCTAAGCAGGGATAATCTGCTATCTGTGATACGTGAAACAGACATGGATTTGAAGGTTAATAGCCCAGAGGCAAGGGAGAAGCAGGTAGAGGAACTGGCTGGTGCAATTGTGTTAAAGGGGGATGAGAGCAGGAAAAAATGGGAGCCTAAAAGCAATATTTATGAAATTAGCTATCAGGCGACTTCGCCAGAGTTGGCTTATCAGGTTGTGTCCAAGTTACTGAATACAATGATTGAGGGGACATTGAATTCAACGCGTACCGATACGATTGCAGTACAGAAGTTTTTAGATAAGCAGATTATGGAGCATGAAGATCGCCTGACGGTAGCAGAACAAAAATTGGCTGATTTCAAAAAAGCAAATGTGGGTTATATGCCTGATGAAAAGGGTGGTTACTATACACGGCTTCAGCGTGGACAGGATACAGTGGAAAGTACACGGTCGGCCCTGCAGCTGGCTGAGAGAAGATATGCCGAACTCAACAGACAGTTAGCTAGCATAAATGCCACTGCAACATCCAGTAAAATACGTCAATACAAGGAGCAGTTGAATTTGCTGTTGAATCAGTATACTGAGCAGCATCCAGATGTGCAGGCAATTAAATCGACTATCGCAGATCTTGAAAATGGCCGAGGTGTTGCTGGTAGAAGTGAAGCAATGGAGTCAAGTCCAGTTTATCAGGAAATGAAGGTTGAGCTAAGTAAGGCAGGCGTAGAAATTGAGACTTTAAAAATACAGCTGAAAGAAAATGAGCGCCGTGTAAAAGAATTAGCAGGGTCAATAGACGTAATTCCGGAAGTAGAAGCCGAGTTATCAAGATTGAACCGTGACTACGAAGTTACCCATGAGCGTTATCTTGATCTTGTTGAGCGAAGAGAGGCAGCAAGATTATCCCAGAGTGTCGGTCAGAGTACTAGTGATGTTACATTCCGAGTTATTGAGCCACCAGTTGTGCCTGCCAGGGCTTCAGGACCTGATCGTTTACTATTGATGACCGCAGTGCTTATTGCTGCATTGGCATCGGGACTGGGGTGGAGCTTTATACGCTATTTGCTGCAGCCATCATACATAAGCATTCAGCAATTGAGGCATGGAACAGGACTGCCTGTTCTGGGATCAGTTAGTTTGTATTTGTCAGAAGAACACAGGAAAAAAAGACGCATGCAGCTTGCAACGTTTTTATCAGCGACCATGCTTCTAATATGCGTATATGGAGGCACTTTATATAGTGTATTGGCATGAGTGATAAAAAGGAATCACCCAGGGTAAGCCTGGTTACATCAAAAGATGTATCAGGCACTGATTTAAAAGTAATTTCGGGAGATCGATCTATAGTAGCTGTAGCTGCACGCCTGAAAGAAGCCAACATGTTGGTGCCCGGTAGTATGCTGGGACAAGAATTTTCAGATGAGTACCGCAGAGTAAAGCGACCTCTGTTATCAAATGCATATGGAAAAACAGCTTCACTGGTTGATAAAGGTAATTTAATTCTAGTTACTAGTTCAATACCTGGAGAGGGTAAGACGCATACTGCGGCGAATCTTGCATTGTCAATTGCGCAGGAAAAAGATCACACAGTACTGCTGATAGATTGCGATATTAATAAATTTGGAATTAGTCGGCTATTTGGTATAACCGGAAAGAAGGGCTTGGTAGAAGTATTGGAAAATGACAACGTGAATATTGGCGATGTCATGTTGAAAACAGATATTCCAGAGTTAACATTGGTCAGTGCAGGCAAGGGACATGATTACGTCACTGAACTTCTGGCGAGTCAGAGAATGCAAGATATTATTAATGAACTTGCAACGCGATATGAAGATCGAGTCATTATTTTAGATGGACCACCATTATTGCCTACACCACAAACACAGGTACTAGCTAGTCTGGTCGGGCAGGTTGCGTTTGTTGTTGAGGCTGGAAAAACGCCCCAGCAACTTGTGAAAGAAGCACTTGAAATGATTCCTAGAGAAAAGGCTATTGGGTTAATAATGAATAAAAGTGAGGGAATATCTAGTCGTGGTGGCTATTATT
>JAOUQA010000078.1 GCA_029879605.1 Gammaproteobacteria bacterium | reverse complement strand
TGAGGAAAATAATTATAAGAAATCGATTCATGGCAGGATTTATACTAATGCGGACTCAACATAAAAAAGCCCCGGACGGGGCTTTACTTATTCGCCTGTCAGGCGCTTGTACTTATCCATCAAATCGTCTTCACTTTCTTCGTGATCAGGATCTTTTGGAATACAGTCAACCGGGCACACTTCGACACACTGGGGCGTATCATAATGACCAATACACTCAGTACATTTATTTGGATCTATTTCATAAATCTCGTCCCCTGGCGAAATTGCCTCATTAGGACATTCTGGTTCGCATACATCACAATTGATGCATTCATCGGTAATCATTAATGCCATTTATCACTCCCGGCGTTCATTATCTGCGCATTATACCTGATAATTCTTTAACAACACTCTGGTCTACAAACTCTGAAACATCGCCACCAAGCTGGGCAATCTCCTTCACCAGGGATGAAGAAATAAAACTACACTGTTCAGCCGGTGTTAAAAACAGAGTTTCTATATCTGCTGCCAGGTGCCGATTCATGCTGGCCAGCTGCATTTCATATTCAAAATCAGAAACTACTCGTAAGCCACGTAAGATCACATTCGCCTTATGACTACGGGCAAAATCCACCAGTAACTCTGAAAAACCACAGACTTCAATATTCTGCAAATGACCCAGCACCGTGTTAGCCATAGATACACGATGATCAAGATCAAACAAAGGTGTTTTTGACGGATTAGCCGCAATAGCAACAATCACCCGATCAAATAATTTTGAAGCCCGTTCTACAAGATCAGTATGACCATTGGTTATAGGATCAAATGTACCTGGATAAACTGCTATCACTGACATAGTTAGCCCTGTTTCTGTCTCAGTGCGAGATAATACCCTACCTTACCTGCTTTTTTTCCACGAATTATCTGCCAGTTTTGAGGTAAATCAGGTAAATTTTGATTACTGGCACATTCCAGGTAAATAAAAGCCTCATCGGCCAGGTGCTGATTCTTTTCCAGCAAGGCACATGTTTCTGCCAGTAGCCCCGCATCATAAGGTGGATCAACAAATACCAGGTCATATTGCCTGCCGGTCATCGCTAGCCAGTGGACTACATCCTGCTGATCCAGCTGAATATTTTCAGCACCTAGTAGCTTAATATTACTTTGCAGCACGTCACAGGCTGCCGCCTGTTTTTCAACAAGTTGCACCTCGGCCGCTCCCCGTGATGCTGCTTCAAATCCTAATGCACCACTACCAGCAAATAAATCTAGACAACGGGCACCGGGAACCTCTGCCTGCAACCAGTTAAACAGAGTTTCTCTTACCCTGTCCGGGGTTGGTCTCAAACCCTGCTGATCAACCACTGGCAATACACGACTACGCCAACGACCACCAATAATACGCAGCTTACCAGATCGTTTATCTAGCATAAATCAACCGGTCAGCCCTTAATGTCTGCCTGGCCACCCACTATAACCGTCACCATCCGGTCAGGTTGAATACGTCTTACCAGGGCATCACGAATTTTTTTATCATCCACTGCCATGATGTTTTTTGTAAAATCCGCAAGATAATTTAACGGCAGATCATAAAACCCAATCATAGCAAGGTATTCAACCAGCTTACGATTACTATCAACTCGCAGGGGAAAGCCACCGGTAATATTAGTTAAACTGTCTTTCAATTCCTGTCGACTTGGCCCTTCCTTGATATAACGTTTTAATTCCCTATTTAATATACCTAGCGCCTGATCAACCTGGTCATTACGAGTTTGCAAACCCATCTGAAAAGGCCCTGGGAGTCTCATTGGCAAAAAGTAACTATATACACTGTATGCAAGACCACGTTTCTCTCGCACCTCATCAACCAGTCGAGAGGCAAACCCACTACCACCAAATGGATGATTAGCTACGTACAGCGTAAAGTAATCATCATCACCTCGAGAAGTTCCGAGCTGCCCAACCAGTATATGACTTTGCGCTGAAGGAAAATCAATCCGTATAGTTTTTGCTTCAGTCAGGGCAACAACCTCGGGTATTTTTTTCGCCCGCTGTCCTTCAGGTAAATTTTTTGTTAATTGATTAACCATTTGTTCAGCCTGCTGACGACTGAGATCACCCACGATAGATACAACAGCATTCTTTGTGGTATAGAATTTTTTATAAAACGTTTTCAAATCAACCAGCTTAATTTTTTTCAGGCTTTCCTCTGTACCCTCTGTTGGAGAAGCATAGGGATGACTGCCATATAATGCTTTATAAAAAGCCTCTTCAGCAATGGCTCCAGGTGACTGTTTATTTGCTTTTACTGAAATCTTTAATCTTTCAATTTCTCGTCTGAATGCAGCTTCAGGAAAATCAGCCCGGGTAAGTATTTTTTCCAGAACCTGTAATGCCGGTTGAAAATATTTCTCATCACTCAATGAGCGCAAATTCAGCCAGGCCATATCTTTTAAGGCACCATTACCAAAATGTGCGCCCACAGATTCAAACTGTTCTGCCAGTTTTTGTGCGCTCAGCCCCGCAGCACCTTCAGACAACAAACCATTCGTTAACAGCGCCACGCCCGGCTTTTTATTATCTCTAGCACTACCTGCATCAAACACCATCCTCATGTCAACCATAGGTAAATCATGGGCCGGCACAAAATAAACTCGCACACCCCTGTCTGTTACCCAGTGCTGGATATCAGGCGCTGCAGAAGCAACAGCTGACGCAAACAGGCAACACAAAATCAAAACAGTTTTACATTGATTAATGAACATGACGCACACCCTTTGCCTTGCTGTTTGATTTTTTAGTTTCAAGCGGTAATGGCTCCAGCACGGCTACAGTTAATTTTTCTTCAACCAGGTATTTTTTTGCAA
This sequence comes from Gammaproteobacteria bacterium, assembly GCA_029879605.1. Taxonomy (GTDB): domain Bacteria; phylum Pseudomonadota; class Gammaproteobacteria; order SZUA-229; family SZUA-229; genus JAPHQX01. Next base: position 5,040 of record JAOUQA010000078.1, on the reverse strand, counting down.
CCGCCTGTACTTGCTCAGCTGTCACAGCCTGGATATTTTTCAGATAATCACTTTTTTTCTGCCAGCCAAGATTAACTGTTTCCAGTATGCCTAACTGCATCGCCTGGTAAAACATCGAATCCTGTTCATAAACTGACGCAGACATAACCTGGGCTTTAACGCGTTCCAGTTCATCACTATCCGGTTTATTTTTCTGCAATTTTTTAATTTCTTTTATCAGCGCAGACTCGAGCTGCTGCATAGAACTTTTTGCAGCTGGCGTACCATCAAGTAAAAACAGCGAATCCTGTCGATTATACAAATCATAACCGGCACCAGCCTGACTAGCGATCTCTTTGCCTCTGACAAGATTGCGAGTAATTCGACTACTATTACCACCATCAAGAATACCTGCCAGTACTTCCAGTGCATAAACCTCCCACGGCTCATTCACTGTTTTTAATACCGGTACTTTGTACCCCATCATTAAATACGGCACTTTCGCAGGCGCCTTGATTTTTATACGACGTTCCCCCTGCTGTTCTACTTCAATACGAGATTTAACAACAGGTATCTTCGATGACTCAAAATCACCAAAATATTTTTCTGCCAGCTCAAATACTGTACTGGCTTTGACATCTCCAGCAACGACCAGGGTTGCATTATTTGGCGCATACCAGGTTTTATACCATTGCGACAAGTCATCTAATGTCATGGTATTAAGATCCTCCATCCAGCCAATAATAGGTTGATGGTAAGAAGAGTTGAGATAGGCAACTGCATTAAAGCGCTCATAAGTTAAAGAGGTTGGATTATCGTCTGTACGCATGCGGCGCTCTTCTTTAATCACTTCAATTTCTTTTTTAAATTCATCTTCATTTAAAACCAAATTTCGCATTCTATCCGCCTCAAGTTTCAGACATAACTCAAGACGATCACTGGCTATACGCTGAAAATAAGCCGTATAGTCCTTGCCGGTAAAGGCATTCTCACTGCCACCATTGGCTGCAATAATTTCTGAAAACTGGCCTGCGGAATAATCCTCTGTACCTTTAAACATCATATGCTCAAGCGCATGAGATACCCCGGTAATACCATCGTATTCATAACTACTACCGACTTTATACCAGACCTGGGACACAACCACAGGCGCCCGATGATTTTCCAGTACCAGGATTTTTAAACCATTATCCAGCTGATGCGTTTGTATAACAGCTTCATTGTTGCCAGGTTCCTGCTGCAACTGAGCATGAGCCGCGGGTGACAACAGCATCAAACTGACTATAAATGCGCTATACCGCATATTACCCCCATAAATTACGTTAACGAGTTATCCAGATCTAGGACTGGAAAGACTCTAACAGGTTCCCATTCGACCGGATAGCCTGAAGAATTTTGACTGTGAAAATGCTAACATAGTCAGCCCTGATAAATAGACATTAATTAGCAACATACCATGTTTGGATTTTTATCAAAAAAACAGCCTCCAGCACAACCAGTAGATACTGGCAATGACGACTCATCAACAGATGCTATCGGTCAGCGCGGCCTGTTTAAAAGCTTATCTAGTCGATTAAGTAAAACCCGTCAGAACCTGACAGAGGGTATGGCAGATCTCGTACTGGGCAAAAAATCCATTGACGATGAATTACTTGAAGAACTCGAAAACAGATTGCTTATGGCTGATGTAGGTATAGAGGCAACCACCGGCATTATTAGCGATCTCACAAGTCGCGTTTCAAGAAAAGAACTCAATAATCCAGATGCATTATTTGAAGCACTCTGTGACGACATGGTCAAAATACTCCAGCCCTGTGAACAGACACTGGCGACTGATACTCATTCGCCCTTTGTTATCCTGGTGGTTGGCATCAATGGCGCAGGCAAAACCACGACCATTGGCAAGCTGGCACGAAAATTCCAGAACCAGGGTAAATCCATTATTCTGGCTGCCGGTGATACATTCCGTGCCGCAGCAGTAGAACAGTTACAAACCTGGGGTGAACGTAACAATATACCTGTCATCGCCCAGGGTACTGGCGCTGATTCAGCCTCGGTTATTTTTGATGCCATTGAATCAGCGAAAGCTAAAAATATTGATATCGTCATTGCCGATACAGCCGGTCGTCTGCACACCCAGGCTAACCTGATGGATGAGCTTAAAAAAATCAAACGGGTCATGACCAAGCTGGATGACAATGCCCCCCATGAAACACTACTGGTCATGGATGCTGGCTTTGGTCAGAATGGTCTTATTCAGGCGCAACAGTTTCACGATGCACTGGGTCTCACCGGCCTGGCACTTACCAAGCTCGATGGTACCGCCAAAGGCGGCATTGTCTTTGCTATTGCTAAAAAACTGGCACTGCCTATTCGCTTTATTGGCATTGGGGAAGGGGTTGAAGACCTGCTTGACTTCCAGGCCAGTGATTTTGTCAATGCACTGCTTGATAAAGAATAATTCATGGATGCGAAACTGTGACTTGCCTTATTCACCCTATGAGGCAAAATAAGCTGCAATGATTCATTTTGATAATGTTAACAAGCGCTATCCTGGCGGACACGAAGCACTGATCAACCTCAGCTTCAACTTACCACGTGGCAAAATGGCTTTTCTCACCGGTCACTCTGGCGCGGGCAAAAGCACCTTACTGAAACTGATTGCCCTGATTGAGCGCCCCAGTCGCGGCAATATTATTCTTGATGGTATCAATCTAAGCCAGATTAAAAATAGTAAAATCCCTTACATTCGACGCAATATTGGCATTATTTTCCAGAATCACCACCTGCTCTATGACCGTACCGTATTCGATAATGTTGCCCTGCCACTCATTATTGCCGGCTACCGCCATCGTGAAGTAGGTAAGCGAGTCAGAGCTGCGCTTGACCAGGTTGGCCTGCTAAATAAAGAACGAGCTGAACCCATAACCCTGTCCGGAGGCGAACAGCAACGCGTGGGCATTGCCCGAGCCATTGTCCACAAACCGGGACTACTACTGGCAGACGAACCGACCGGCAACCTTGATCCGGACTTATCCCGTGAAATAATGGAGCTTTTCGCCCGCTTTAACCAGGTTGGTGTCACCGTGCTTGTCGCCAGCCATGATCTGGATCTCATTAAACAAATGGGCCAGCCAGTTATTAGCCTGAAAGATGGCATGCTGACACACGATGACCTGGCCGAGGTACGACATGGCCAAAGCTGAATCATCCAATCAATTTGCCTGTAATTCACCGGTAAAAGCCTACTTCATTCATCATGCACGTACGCTTATTGCCAGCCTTGGTTACCTGGTACGAAACCGTATATCCACCCTGATGACAATGACCGTAATCGCTATCGCTCTTGCCCTGCCATCTGGCTTATATGTTTTGATCAATAATATCAGTCATGTCAGTGCTGGCTGGGATAATACTGCCCAGATTTCACTGTTTTTAAAATCTGACATCAGCGAAAAACAGGCGCAGGTCCTGATGGATAAACTAAAACTTTATGATGACATAGAAGCTGTTAAGTTTATTCACCAGGATCAGGCACTTGGTGAGTTTCAACGCATATCCGGATTTGGTGAAGCACTTGAAGCACTGGGCAAAAACCCGTTACCCCATGTTCTGACTGTACAACCCAGAATCGACAACAACCGACCTGACAAGGTTCAGCACTTACTCAAACAATTGCGCAAACTCAAGCAGGTCGATATTGCTCAACTCGATCTGCAATGGGTAAAACGTCTATATACAATGCTGCAAATTGCCCATCAAGGCGTCTGGGTTATCTCTGTTTTACTGGCCCTTGCTGTTCTTCTGGTTATTGGCAATACCATTCGTCTCGACATACAAAATCGGCGTGAAGAAATTGAAGTAACCAAGCTCATTGGTGCTACCAATGCATTTATTCGACGACCATTTCTTTACTCAGGACTATGGTATGGCCTGATTGGCGGCATTATGGCATGGATACTCACCAGCATTTCTATTGGATTAATGGAAGGTTCAGTAGAGAGACTTGCAGTTTTATATAATAGCGATTTCCAGCTACAGGGACTCTACTTTAATGAAGCCATGACACTCATCACCTTTAGCTGTACACTTGGATTATCAGGCTCCTGGTTAGCAGTTAGTCGGCACCTGCATGAAATAGAGCCTAGCTAATATCAGCTATCACAACTTATTTACCTGATAAAGCTATACTTATAAATACTATAACCACCAATTGCTGATACTGAGATTTACAAGTCGTTTTGACTCGCATCCTGTTTAAGAATATTACACATAGCCACATGCCAAAATCCAAGAACAAACAGACAAAAATACTGCTTATTGATCATTCAAGTACAGCACTTGCCATTATCAGCAAACAACTCACTAAAGATATTGAAAATATTGTTGTCGATATTCAGACATCAAGTGAATCCGCACTCAATGCACTGAAACAGGGTAAATATGACTTGATTACTATGTCACGCAATCTACCTGATATTGAATGCGAAATCTTTATTCAGAAAATACGCGATGAACTGAACATACGACATACGCCCGTGATTGTTATTTCAGGCCAGAACATGGATTCAATGGAAGAACACATTACCTGCCAGTATATAAATGGGTACTTTGATAAAAGTCTTGGCCAGGAAAAGCTGGTTGAATATATTAAATCATTCCTGGTTGTAGAAACTCCGAAAACTACACGAACCGGCAATATCTTATATGTAGAAGATAGCCCTACCGTCGCACAGGTCGTTAAAAGCCTGCTTAAGAAACATGGCCACAGCTACCTGTTTGCCAATAATGCTGAAGAAGCACTTGCTCACCTGCGCAAATCCTTTCTCAATAATAATATTCAACCATTTGATCTTTTACTGACCGATATTCACCTCGAAGGCCATATGTCGGGCATGGACCTGATGCGTGAGGTACGACATGGCATGGGCCTGACTCCCGAGCAACTACCGATACTGGTCACCACCTCAAATGAAAGCAGAACCAACAACACCAAAATCCTGAATAACTTATTTGCCGCCGGGGCCAATGATTTACTGGAAAAACCGGTCCAGGAAGCTC
>JAOUQA010000077.1 GCA_029879605.1 Gammaproteobacteria bacterium | reverse complement strand
GAATAAAGGTCGTATTGTTTACCGGGCAAAATAGCAAATACCAGATCACATAAAATAAGGCCGTGAATTTCACGGCCTTATTTATTTACAGTTAGTGTTTTTGAACAACAGACTTAACTGGTTGCACTTTCCTTTTCCAGCACTTCAATTTCCAGTTCATCAGAAACTGTATTTAAAGTCACCCTGACAACACCACCTTTACTTAATCGGCCAAACAGCAACTCATCGGCCAGTGGGCGTTTAAGATGTTCCTGGATAACCCGTGCCATCGGACGCGCACCCATCTTGGGATCATAGCCTTTTCTTGCCAGCCAGCGACGGGCATCATCTTCTATCATCATTGATACACGTTTTTCTTCCAGTTGATGTTCAAGTTCAATAATAAACTTGTCCACCACGTTGGTAATGGTACGTTCATCCAGTGGTTTGAACTGGATAATACCATCAAGACGATTTCTGAATTCTGGTGTGAATAGACGTTTAATCTCTTCCATACCATCGGTTTCATGATCCTGCTCCGTAAAGCCCATAGAACGTCTACCCATAATCTGTGCACCGGCATTAGTCGTCATAATGACAATGACATTACGAAAATCTGTTTTACGACCATTGGTATCAGTCAATGTACCGTGATCCATAACCTGTAATAACAGGTTAAAAACATCTGGATGGGCTTTTTCGATTTCATCCATTAACAGTACGGCATGGGGATGCTTGTTAATTGCTTCAGTTAACAAACCACCCTGGTCATAACCAACATAACCTGGAGGCGCACCAATCAAGCGGGATACAGTATGTCTTTCCATGTACTCAGACATATCAAAACGGATCAGCTCTATACCCATCACTTTGGCCAGCTGCCGGGTAACTTCTGTTTTACCCACACCGGTTGGACCTGCAAACAGGAAAGAACCCACCGGTTTATCCGGCAATCCCAGGCCTGAACGCGACATCTTGATGGCATCAGACATACTTTCTATGGCTTCATTCTGACCAAACACCACCAGCTTAAGATTACGCTCCAGATTTTTCAGCACATCCACATCCGATGAAGACACAGTTTTGGGTGGAATACGTGCAATCTTGGCAACAATATTCTCGATATCATGCACATTAATATTACGCGGCTTACTGTCATCACTGCTATACATGCGACGGTTTGCACCGGCTTCATCAATGACATCAATCGCCTTGTCAGGCAGGAAGCGATCCATAATGTACCTGTCCGCCAGCTCAGCCGCAGACTTCAGTGCATTCAAACTGTATTTCACATTATGATGATCTTCAAAATAGGTTTTCAGGCCTTTCAATATATCAATGGTTTCAGACACACTGGGTTCATTCACATCGACTTTCTGGAAACGACGTGTCAATGCCCGGTCTTTTTCAAAAATACCCCTGAATTCCTGGTAAGTGGTTGAACCAATGCATTTAAGTTCGCCTGATGCCAGCATTGGTTTAATCAGGTTTGACGCATCCATCACGCCACCAGATGCAGAACCGGCACCAATAATGGTATGAATTTCATCAATGAATAAAATCGCACCGGGTTCTTTCTGTAACTGGCGCAAAACACCTTTCAAACGTTTTTCAAAATCACCACGGTACTTGGTACCTGCAACCAGCGCACCCAGGTCCAGTGAATAAATTGTGCAACCATCCAGTACGGAAGGTACTTCACCATCGACAATTTTCTTTGCCAGGCCTTCTGCAATTGCGGTTTTACCCACACCGGCTTCACCAACCAGTAAAGGATTATTTTTACGCCGGCGGCAGAGAATCTGCACAGTGCGTTCAATTTCATGATCACGACCAATTAAAGGATCAATTTTATTCTGCAGGGCGCGCATATTAAGATTGGTCGCAAAATTCTCCAGTGGCTGCTTTTCAGTATCCGTAACAACTTCATCGTTACTTTCCAGGTCTGATTCTTCGTTTTCTTCAGAAACTTTGGAAATACCATGTGATACATAGTTAACGATATCAAGACGACTAACATCCTGTTGATGTAACAAATAAACCGCCTGGGATTCCTGTTCACCAAAAATGGCGACCAGCACGTTGGCTCCGGTTACTTCTTTTTTACCCGAAGATTGCACATGGAAAACAGCCCGTTGTAATACACGCTGAAAACCCAGTGTCGGCTGAACTTCACCACCAATGGTGTCATTGAAAACCGGTGTATTATCTTCCAGGTATTCAAGTAATTCATTCTTAAGGCGTAACAAATCAGCACCACAGGCTTTGAGTACTGAATTAGCACTGGAGTTATCCAGTAACGCTAATAGCAGATGCTCGACTGTAATGTATTCATGTCGCTTGTTTCTTGCTTCGTTAAACGCGATGTTCAGGGAAGCTTCAAGCTCCTTACTCAACATAGTTTGATCGCCTCATCTCAAATTTTATAAATTAATACTGCTTATCAAGTCTTACTGTTACATATCTTCCATAGTACATAGCAAAGGATGCTGATGTTGCCTGGAATAATCATTCACCTGTTCAACCTTGGTTTCTGCTATTTCATAACTATATTCACCGCAAATAGCTTTACCCCTGGTATGCACCGTTAACATCACCTTGGTAGCCCGTTCCTGATTCATACCAAAAAAACTGGTCAGAATCTGAACAACAAATTCCATGGGTGTGTAATCATCATTTAGCAAAACCACCTTGTATTTTCTTGGCGGCTTCAGCTTTGGTGTTGCTTCCTCAACTGCCAAATCACCATCATGGTTTAAATCTGATTGCTGATCACTCATACCTTAATCTCTAGTGTAGTTCATGAAATTACGATTTTCCGATGACAAATAAAAACCCTTATTTCATCACAAATTTTAATCCTTACTCTTGCCAGAATAGCCAGCTTACACATTATATAGCTATCTGCGTATTACACGTTCAAATAGACTATGAAACCTGAAACTCAACTGATTACCAGGTTCATATTAAGTTCCCTGACCATAATTCCAGATCTCGCTTCATCATTCTATAAATCATGTTTTAGATCAGCTGTCAGTTGCCAGGCAAGAATCTGTCATAACAATAATTCTAACATTAGCGACGACTTAAGAGCCACGCTGAAACAGGGATTCAGCCAGCTACTAAAAATAATCAATAATTGACCTTTCGTAACAAAAACCCCTTGAACTTTGATATTTTCATCTATAATCCTTTAAATTGTTGTGTGATAAAACGTAACATCTATCACACAAATCACTATTGACTGATTCGAATTACTCATAATGAATCAGTCACAAATGTAATATTCCTTAAATGACCCAACTGGCAGAATCTAAACGAAATTATATACGATTCATTGATTTACGTGGATTATCTGCCATACTTTCTAGCAAATTAGCAACGATTTTAATTATAAATGAACATTTCAGGGGTTAGACCATGAATATAAAAACAACCACGCTAGGTATCAGTTTGGCATTAATGGCCAGTCCAGTCATGGCGGGTGAATACGAAATCAACACATTTTTAACCGTGGGTGCGGCCTCACTCAGGGCCGAAGCACCCAATGATGATGCACTTTATTTACAGCGTATCGGCGATGCCATCTCGGTCGAATACGATACCCGTTACGGCATTAACCTGAGAACCGAGCTGACCTCGAATATCAGCGGCGCCGCCCAGCTACTGGCCCATAACCGTGATGGTATGCAATATGACATGGACCTGGAATGGGGCTTCGTAGAATATGAAGTGGGTAACCTGCGACTGCGTGTGGGTAAGCTGAATTTACAGACCTTCCTGCTCTCTGATTATATCGAAGTAGGCTACCTTTACCCCTGGGTACGACCACCAGAAGAGGTCTATGGTTTCAACCCCATGCGTAACTACCCCGGCTTTGAAATCATGCACACGGTGAACATTGGCAAGGGCAGTAAATTCACCAGTATGTTCTTCATGGGTTCCAATGACGTCCACTTGTCACCTAGCACAACTTTCAAGGCCCGTAATGGTTTCGGTACCAACTTCCAGCTGGATATGCCGAACTTCACCCTGCGTGCCGGTGTGATTACCCCCACGGTCGAATTTGAACAACGTCCTCATGTTATGCCAACACCAATGGGTAACTTAAATATGCCCGGTGGCTATATCAAGGATAATGACCGTATGTATATGACCACCTTCGGTTTCTCCTTCGATGTGGCTAATTTCGTCGGTTACGGTGAGTATATTAGTGTTGAAACGGATGGTGATACCCATCAGGTATTCCCGGATCAGACCGGTGGCTATGTCACCCTGGGCTTCCAACTGGGTAATGTACTGCCCTTTGTCACCGTGGCCAGTGCTGAAGCAGAACCTTTCAGGGGAACGATTACTGATGCCATCGGTTTGATGGTCAACCCAGCTGTCACCCAGGATTCCGTCAGCCTGGGCTTTCGCTATGATGTAAATGATTATTCAGCCATCAAGTTTGAATACAAACGCATTGAACCGGATGTAGCTGCGGTACAGGTTGACTGGTCTGGTTTCACACCTTTACCAGCAAACGCGGCAATGCCCTTCAATGCCGGCTGGCTGATGGGTGGTGACCCAACAATAGATGATTACGACGTAGTCACCCTGACCTATGACATGATTTTCTAACTTTAACACAACCGGTGGGAGAGGCTCCGCCTCTCCCCTGTTTAAACCAACGACCTGCCAGTACAAATAATAAAGGTCATAAAAAGCACGCTAACCACTATGAAACAGAATAATAAATTAAACTTCAAAATTGCCTTCATAGCACTGACCCTGGGTCTGAGTCTGCCGGTGATGGGTGTTAATTTTGATTCTGGTGTTTTTGAATTCCAGTCGAAAATGGCCAACAAGGGTGATGCCCAGGCCCAGTACCGACTGGGTGTACTTTATGAAACGGGTAAAGGCACCAAGGCCAGTGATGCCGAGGCCCTGGCCTGGTACCAGAAAGCCGCCAAGCAGAACTACACGCCAGCAAAATTACGTATTACCTACCTGGATATTAAAAAAACCGGCTATGACAAGGGCAAACATGGTGCATGGTTAAAAGAGCTACAGACAGAAGCCAAGCAAAGTGGCGAACTAATGATGCTGGTAGCATCAATGCATGAAACCGGGTTTATTCTGCCAAAAGATCTGGAACAGGCCCATAACCAGTTAAAAAAAGCCGTCTCCAAAAATACTCCCGGCTCCGAGTCCGAACTGGAGCGTATAGAAGCCCTGATGTTAAAAGAAGAGGCCGCATCAAAAGCGGCTGAAGAAAAGAAACGTCAACAGGCCGCACTGGCTAAAAAACGCCAGGCTGAAGAAGCTGCCCTGGCACAACAGAGACAGGCTCAGCAATCTCAAGCCAAGCAGCAGGCAGACCTGGCAAAAAGAAAACAGCAACTGGAAGCAGAAAAAAAACGTATTGCGGCTGAAAAACACAAACTGGAAGAACAGAAACGCAAACTGGCTGAGCAACAAAATAAATCAAAAGCAGCCTCAGCTGCACCAGTTGATGACAGCAGCGACCCCTGCAAGGGACCTAAAGCTCGCTTCATGACCATGTGTAAATAAAGTTATCTGCTGAACCAGGTACCCCTGCCTGGTTCAGCGATGTGTTGTTAATTTCAGCAGATCCACTAGCCCACCTCGTCTAACAACCGTCCCCTGAATTTAACGCCCAGATTCCTGGCGATCTGTTCACAGGCCTTGATGTCTACACCTTCCAGGCCATCAACAGCTGTCAGAGAAATATCTGCAATATGCTGTTTTGCACAATCAACAAAGTCCAGCAATGCCTGGTATGAATTTTCCTTACGAGGCAGACAATGTTTCTCAAAGATTTCTGCGTTCTGCGCATTCAATGAAATAGATAGCACATCAACAATCCCTTCCAGTTCTGGCGTGATATCCCGTTGATGATACTGGTTACCCAGCCCATTGGTATTGAGACGTATACGGGCCCCCTGTGCCTTTAATGCCCGGCCTACTTCGATAATGGTTTCCAGGCGGATTGTCGGCTCTCCCAGGCCACAGAAAACAATTTCGTGGTGTTCACTAATATCCCCCGCTGCCGCTATCAATTCAGCCGCTGTCGGTTCATTTTTTAATGCCAGTTCATAGCCTTTTACATTCCAGTCGTTATCCATGCGGGGACAAAAATGGCAATACAGGTTACAACGATTACTGACATTGAGATAACGATTACCGTGTAAGGTGTAACCATGAATAACTTCTTTTTCTGTGGTCATAATGAATATCTGAATCGACTAAACTGTCACTTTATCACTATCTAATGCACAAGTTAACTGGCGAACATCAGTGAAATAACAGACTGGTGATTAAAGATAATCAGCCACCTCATACCAAAGCCGAAGCTGACACGCTATAATGAGCGTTTATGATCTGCTTTAAGCTCGATTAATAATAAAAAGGCCTCTGCATGAGTGACAAATATACACTGACTAATAATACCACTGGCGATTCTGTCGAACTCACACTTCGCAAAGGTACCACAGGCCCCACAGCACTTGATATATCCCCTCTTTATAAAGAGAAAGGCATCCTGGCCTTTGATCCCGGTTTTGTGTCTACAGCGAGCTGTGACAGCTCGATTACCTACATCGATGGCGAACAGGGCATTCTGCGCTACCGTGGTTACCCGATTGAACAACTGGCGGAAAACAGTACCTTTCTGGAAGTGGCCTATTTATTAATTTATGGTGAGCTGCCAACCTGGGATGAACTGAAAAAATTTGAAGAAATTATTGTTCATCACACCATGATTAAAGAAACCATGCGTAATTTCTTTTCCGGTTTCCACTACAATGCCCATCCCATGTCAGTCATGATTGGTGTTGTTGGCTCACTGTCATCGTTTTATCACGATTCACTGGATATCCATGATCCAAGACACCGCGAAGTCTCTGCTCACCGTTTGATTGCCAAAATGCCAACCATTGCAGCCGCCTGTTTTAAACACAGTGTCAGCGAACCCATTATGTACCCCATCAATAACCTGGATTACTGTGGTAATTTCCTGCACATGATGTTTTCAACACCCTGTGAACCTTATATACCTGATGAAATGGCTATCAAGGCGATGAACCTGTTATTTATTTTACATGCTGATCATGAACAGAATGCCAGTACCTCAACTGTTCGACTGGCGGGTAGCTCGGGAGCTAATCCATTTGCCTGTATTTCATCCGGTATCGCTTCACTCTGGGGACCGGCACACGGTGGTGCTAATGAAGCAGTATTAAACATGCTAAAAGAAATTGGCACACCGGCCAATATCGACAAGTATATTGCCAAAGCAAAGGACAAGGATGATCCGTTCAGACTGATGGGCTTCGGACATCGTGTTTATCGCAATTTTGATCCCCGTGCGACCATCATACGTGATATGTGTCATGATGTTCTGAACAAGCTGGCAGACAGTAATAACCCCATGTTTGAGCTGGCACTGAAACTGGAAGAAATTGCCCTGAAAGATGAATATTTCATTGAGCGCAAACTCTATCCAAATGTTGATTATTATTCTGGCATAATTTATCGCGCCCTGAATATTCCAACCAATATGTTTACCGTAATGTTTGCCATTGCACGAACCGTTGGCTGGGTCGCTCACTGGATGGAAATGATTTCAGATCCCATGCAACGCATCGGTCGACCAAGACAGTTATATACCGGTGCTTCACTGCGGGATTATGTAGCCATGGATCAGCGTAAATAAATTCCTGTAGCTGATAATAATTATGCATATCTGGGTTGATGCAGATGCCTGTCCAAAGGTCATAAAAGAAATTCTATTCCGAGCAGCTGAAAGAACACAGACCAGCATGACACTGGTTGCCAATCATTACATTCCAAAACCTGCTTCGAAATTAATTAACACAGTAAAAGTTGACCAGGGCTTTGATGTTGCTGATAACTAT
>JAOUQA010000076.1 GCA_029879605.1 Gammaproteobacteria bacterium | reverse complement strand
ATATAAAACACCTGATGCAAGTTTAAATACTAATACTGTTAGCGGGTCATATGGTTCGCTAGAGAAAGGGGTTACGGGAGATTACGAGTTTTCAGTTGGCGGCGCCCTGAGTGAGGCCTGGGAGAAAACGAAAGGCGCTAAATGGAATTTAAATCTTGCTGTCTTTATCTATTTTCTGGTATCTATTGTGGTGATGGTCGTGCTGCAAATGGCGATGAGACCCTTAATGCCCGTGCAACCAGACGCAGACCCAACGCTATTTATTTCGGCCTCGATAGGTCAGCAACTGTTAATGAATTTGATACTTATGCCATTGGCTATGGGGCTGTTCATACTGGGCTTGCGTCGCTCTCTTGGTGCACCGATTGAGGCAACATCTATATTTGGTTATTACAATAAAGCATTCTCACTTTTACTGACGATTATACTGATGTACATAATGCTGATTATTGGATACGTGTTGCTGGTATTACCAGGTATTTATCTGTCAGTTGCTTATATGCTGGCAATGCCACTGGTGGTTGAAAAAGGCCTGTCACCCTGGCAGGCACTGGAAGCATCACGTAAGGCTATTACTAAACGCTGGTTTAGCGTGTTTGGTTTTTTCATTGTGCTGGTAATTATTATGGTGATATCAATGATTCCACTTGGTCTCGGTTTGATATGGACTGGACCTATGATGATGATTGCCTACGGTATTATGTATCGCAATATGTTTGGTGCTGAGCAGGAAACGGTTAATTAAATGCTTCGGCTATGGATCAGCTAGATACTGCATACCTGGTCGAAACACCGGAAGGAATTGATCTGCAGGCACAACTGGCAGGCCCTGTTGTCAGGGCCATTGCCTACAGTATCGATGTATTAATAAGATCAGTTGTTATGCTTGTGGTCTGGGTGGTATTAATATTTGCGGGAAACGTGGGGATAGGGATTATCCTCTTATTATCTTTTTTGCTGGAATGGTTTTACCCGGTGTTATTTGAAGTTTACAACAACGGGCAGACCATTGGTAAAAAGTACATGGGACTGACAGTGGTCAATGGGGATTTAACGCCTATTAACTGGGGCGCTTCTTTAACCAGGAATTTATTACGTTTTGCCGATTTCCTGCCATTTAGTTATCTTGGTGGGTTGCTGTCCATGACGTTAACTAAAAAGTTTCAACGTCTGGGTGATCTCGCTGTTGGTTCCCTGGTAATTTATAAACCAGAAGTCAGGAAGCAGGCTGTTTTGCCAGAGTGCTTGCCACGCCCGCCATCCATTCCTTTGACGCTGGAAGATCAGATAGCAATTATTGGCTTCACCGAGCGTCATAATGATCTTTCTTATGATCGCCAGAAAGAACTGGCACACATTCTTTCAGATGTTACTGAGCTGGATGCAGAAAAGAATATTCAGTATCTAAGAGGTGTAGGAAGCTGGTTGCTGGGGGTTAGATGAAGCAACAGGATTTTGAAGCCAGGTACATCCATCTCTGGGAAGAGCTAGAGGCATTCATGGAAACCGGTGAGGCTGAGAATATCAATCACTTCCCGCAGGACTATCGCCAGGTATGCCATCATCTTGCTATTGCTAAACACCGACGTTACAGCCCTTATTTAATTGACCGGTTAAACCAGTTAGTCGTTAAGTGTCATCACCGTTTATATCGTCACAATCCCGGTTTTAATTTTCAGATACTTCGATTTCTTATAGTTGATTTCCCCCAGGCGTTACGGGATAACGCGGCATTTGTCTGGTGGTCAACCGCGCTATTTGTCCTGCCTGGTGTATTAATGTTTCTGTTGTGTTATTTAAATGGAGAAATGATTTACAGTGTTATGTCCGCAGGCAATGTCCGTGAGTTTGAAAGTATGTATGATCCTGCATCAAGAGCACTGGGTAGAGAGCGTGAATCAGACACGGACCTGATGATGTTTGGTTATTATATTAAAAATAATATCGGCATCAGTTTCCAGACATTTGCCAGTGGGATGTTGTTCGGAGCGGGCTCTGTTTTTTTTCTGTTTTATAATGGCCTGATGATAGGTGCCGCTGCGGGTCATATCAGTAATATTGGTTTTACAGAAACATTTTTCCCCTTCGTGATTGGTCATGGTGCGTTCGAGCTAACAGCAATTGTATTCAGCGGTGCGGCAGGTTTAAAACTTGGACTGGCACTGATTGACCCCGGTCCTTATTCACGTATTCGTTCATTGCAGAATGCCAGTCGAGAAGCAATCAAGATAATCTATGGCACAACCTTAATGCTGGTGGCTGCTGCATTTCTTGAGGCATTCTGGTCATCAAGTACTGAATTACCAGTGATTGTAAAATATTCCGTGGGTAGTTTTTTCTGGTTGCTGGTTATTATGTATTGCCTGTTTATGGGGAAGCGTAGAGCGCATGGACCTTAGTCGAATAAATGTAAAGCCACGGATAAGAAATGCCTGGGAGTCAATTGATCTCGGGTTTATGATGGCTAAATCATGGTGGTGGGTATTGTTCGCCAGCTGGTTTATTCCAGCAGCTATCGTATACACGATTTTAACAATCATATTTTATGATGATAACTGGCTGGCCGTTGTTATTACCTGGTGGCTGAAGCCATTATTTGATCGCGCACCATTATTCATTGCCAGCAGGAAACTGTTTAGTGAAGATGTCACTATCCGTGAAACCTTAAAGGCGTTACCGCGACTTTATAAAACAGATATTTTTCCCTGGTTACTATGGCGTCGATTTAGCTTGACCCGTTCCTTTGATATGCCGATAACTGTGCTTGAAACACTAAAGGGTAAGCAGCGCACACGGCGAATGATGACATTGCATCAGAATACTTCTGGCCCTGCCACATGGCTTACCATTGTTTGCGTTAACCTGGAGATGGTGATCTGGTTAGGTGTGCTTGGCTTTTTTATGTTGTTGTTGCCGGAAGAAATTGATATTAATTTAATGGATGTGATTATCGATGAAGGCATGATTGCCCAGTTAATCAGTGGTTCAATACAGTTTTTTGCCATGGCCTTGATTGCGCCATTTTATACAATGGCAGGCTTTGCATTGTATATCAACAGGCGAATTCGTCTTGAGGCCTGGGATCTTGAAATTAGATTTCGTCACCTGGCAGATACTCAAATTCGCAAGATGATTGCGTCATCATCGGTTGTATTATTGCTGGTTAGTGTTGTATTCCTGGTGATACCACAGAACACGTATGCGGGTAGTAATGAGTCATTGACGCCCGAGCAATCTCAGGTTCTGATTAAAGAAGTCCTGGAAGGTGATGACTTCCATAAAAAAATCACAGAAAAAGGCTGGCGACTAAAAAACATATCAGAAAAAGAAGAAGAGGAACTGGAGGGTATCCCGGACTGGTTAATAAGCCTGATTAAATTTATTGAGTCAATTTTTGGGGATATGGAGTTTGATGATAAGGATGAAAGTAGTAACAACCTGGCAGCAATCCTGGAGTTGTTGTTATGGCTGCTGGCTGCTGTAGTAGTTATATATATTATTTACTGGGTTCTTAAGTTTTATGGAGTGATTGTTCCGCGTAAGAAAGCAGCTATTGATGATTTGGCGCCACCACCAGAAATACTGTTTGGACTGGATGTCCGTAAAGATAGTATTCCTGATGATGTGGCAGGTGAAGTTATGAATTTATGGAGTAAAGGGCGACATCGTGAAGCTGTTGGCCTGTTGTATCGATCAACGCTTTCGTTGTTAATACATCATTTTTCCTTTAAGTTTTATGACGGGCATACCGAGCAGGAGTGCGCGGGTATTGTAAAACAGTCTGGTAATTTGGATTTGAGTAATTATGTCGGCTTAATAACCCGTAACTGGCAAAAGATTGCTTATGCTCACCAGGTGCCAGTTGAATCTGATATCCAGCTGTTATGCGATAAATGGAAAGAGGTGTCAGTAAGTGAAAAGTAAGCTGATTATTATCATTCTATTATTGCTGGTCGGCTGTGCCGTTTATGGGTTTTATTATCTATTTGAGCGATATGAAGAAGTTAAAGACCTGGGCTGGGATAAAAAGGCACAGCGTAATCCATATCTTGCGGCTGAGCAGTTTTTACAGAAATCAGGTATTAAAGTTACCAGCAGTAATAATTATGACCAGTTAAGTAAGTTGCCTGAACAGGGTATGGTATTTATAAGCAATAGTAGTGAGACTTTAACCAGGAAGCGAGTTGATGAAATCATTGAATGGATAGAGCAGGGTGGTCACCTGATTATCGCAGCTCCCATTTATGACGAAGACGAAGAAGATATTCTTTTATCAAGATTTAACGTGACCAATGAATATCTTGACTGGGATGATGAGGCTGATTATGAAGAAGATGATAATACAGAACAAAAAGCTGACGGGCCGAAAAAGCTAAGTGAGCAACTGGAGAAAATGAATGAGGATATAGAGAAGGGTGTATACAAGGAAAAACTGGAAAAATCAAAAAAAGCAAAAGAAGAATATAAAATACCAGAAGCTGAAATAACCCGTTTAAAATTTACAGATTATGAATTTCAGGTTGGTGTTCATTTCTCACCAGCTTCAGGCTTGAGTCATCCATCATTTTATGATGAGGATGAGGATGAAGATGAAGATAAGGATGGTAGTCAGAAGCCTGGTTACTGGACTGGGAGTGAATATGGTACACACTTTATGCAGTTTGATGTGGGTTATGGTCTTTTAAGTGTTGTTTCCGATGGCACTGTGTGGCGATCAGAGGATATTGATAAGCTTGATCATGCGCATTTGTTATGGTTGTTAAGTACTAATTATTCAGAAGTTATTTTGTTGTACGGGGCAAACATGCCCTCCATATTTTATTATTTCTGGAAATTTGGTTCTGAGGCGGTGATCATGATACTGGTATGGTTGCTGGTATGGCTACTGTACCGTAGTCGGCGATTTGGTTCGATAAGAGAGCCGGTGGCGATTGGGCATCGTTCAATAGCCGAGCATATAAATGCCAGTGCGGAATATCTCTGGCGCGATAAAAAATTTGAACAGATGATTGAGCCTTTAAGAAATGAAGTCAGGCATCGATTGCAGTTGCATTATCCTAATTACGTTTATCTTAATGATGTACAGCAAACTCAGCTCATTCATGAGCATAGTCATTTAGATGTGGAGCGTATAGAAGATGCTTTTAAAAAAGAAGTTAGTGGTGATGAGTCCGAATTTACACAAATAATATTTGATTTACAGATGATCAGGAATACATTATGAATGATGAAACTACCAGCAATGAAGAAATAGATCAGTCATATCAGAAAATATCAGAACTAAGAAAAACGATTGGTGAAATTCTGATTGGCCAGGAAAAAGTGGTGGACCAGATTTTAATTGCGCTTCTGGCTAACGGGCATGTTTTACTGGAAGGTGTTCCTGGACTGGGTAAAACTTTACTGGCAAAGACCCTGGCAGCATGCATTAGTGGTGAATTTAAGCGTATCCAGTTTACGCCTGATTTAATGCCTGCTGATATAACAGGGCATACCCTGTTTAATATGAAAGAAGGTGAATTCAGTGTGCGCAAGGGACCTGTGTTTACCAATTTCCTGCTGGCAGATGAGATTAATCGATCACCGGCAAAGACACAGGCGGCCCTGCTTGAAGTTATGCAGGAGAAACAGGTAACTATTGAGGGTGAGCCGCAGAAAATTCCTAAACCGTTTATGGTGATGGCAACCCAGAACCCGATTGAGCAGGAAGGTACTTATCCATTACCAGAAGCTGAGCTTGATCGTTTCTTAATGAAAGTGTTTATTGACTTCCCTGAATATGATGATGAAGTCCTCTTAACGAAAATAATATGCGCGGATAAATTTGATGATACGCTGACATCAAGAAAGCTATCAGCCATCTGTGATACACAATATATTCAGGATGTGCAGCAGAGCCTGACGCGAATCATTGTCGATGATGAGCTTATAAAGTATGCAGTTCGCCTGGTCAGGGCAACAAGACAAAGCCCTGCAATTATCCAGGGGGCAAGTCCGCGTGCCTGTATTGGTATTATTCGTTGTTCACGGGCCTATGCATTGTTGAATGAACGCGATTTTGTTTTGCCGGATGATATTAAATCAGTCGCCATGCCGGTGATGCGACACAGGATTTCATTGTCTGCAGATGTGGAAATTGATGGCCTGACTGCGGATGATATTCTCGCTAATATCCTCGACTCGGTTGAAGCGCCACGCATATGAAACCCGGTAAGCAATTACTGATACTGATTTACATCATGTTACTACTGGCGCTGGTGCTTGTGGCCGGGCGTCTGTTTATGCCGGGCCCATATGTTGAAGCCGCTGTATCAGCCTGGTGGTGGTTAACCTGGCTTGCTATCGCAGTGGTTGTTATTGATGGTTTTTACTGGCGTGGTGATGTTAAACATATCCAGGCAAGCCGTGAGACACCGGGTAGCCTGGCACTGGGTGTTGATAATGAAGTGGTGCTGCATATTCAGAATAACCTGTCCAGGGCAGTGGCACTGTCGGTTACAGATGAATACCCTGATGAAGTTTTAACAGAGGACATTCCCCGGCCCCTGGTGCTGGATGAAAATTATAACGCCAGCATTAGTTATAACGTTACTCCGGTGAAGCGAGGCGATGCAAATTTCGGCAAAATCTGTTTGCGAATAATGTCGCGGATGAAGTTCTGGGAATACGATGTTAAACGTGATGAAGCTGAAACAGTTAAGATATATCCAAACTTTCGTTCCATAGCACATTTAAAAACCCTGGGCCTGCATCAACATATTCAGCAAATGGGCATACATGTAAAACAGAGACGTGGCCAGGGACTGGATTTTCATCAGCTAAGAGAATTTAGAGAAGGCGATTCAGTTAACCAGATTGACTGGAAAGCAACTGCCAGGATGCGTAAGCCAATTGCGAGGGAATACCAGGATGAGCGAGACCAGGATATTATCTTCTTGCTGGATTGTGGTCGTCGTATGCATGCAAGGGATGGCCAGTTAAATCATTTCGATCATGTATTAAATGCGTTTCTGTTAACCAGTCATGTTGCTTTGCGCCAGGGTGATGCAGTCGGCCTGATGACTTTTGCAGGACAGGAGCGCTGGATCGCACCGGTCAAGGGTCAGCATAATATTAATACATTACTGAACCAGGTGTATGACCTGCACAGCAGTACGGATACCAGTGATTTTTCCCAGGCGGCACAACAGTTATTAAACCAGCATCGTAAACGGTCCTTAGTTATTTTGATAACCAACCTGCATGATGAAGATAAGGATGATCTGAAGCCGGCTATTCAGCTGATATCAAAACGGCACCTGGTGATCGTGGCAAATTTAAGAGAACAGTTTATCGATGCGGTGATGAATAAACCGGTGCGCAATTTTAATAATGCACTTAATTATGCGGCCACTAGCGAGTTCATTGTCAGGCGCCGTTACTTAATGGATAGCCTGCGCAAACAGGGTGTCTTTGTTGCAGACTCGGTGCCTCATTTGTTACATGTTGATTTAATTAACGAGTATCTTGCGCTGAAGCGTAGAGGGCAGATTTAAAAATTTTTATCTGTATTTTTTAAGCCCAGCGCACCAGTTCCAGTAAACCGCGAATAATTCCGCTCACCAGTAACGCCGTCACCACAGATAATCCAACGGAAAAAAAGGCTTCTTTACGGCCAATGGTTTTTAGCATGACGGCAAAGGTTGAAATGCAGGGCACATAAAAGGTCAGGAAAACCAGGAAGGTCATGATCTGTACCTGGTCCATCAGGGTGGCAATTTCAAAACTGCCCAGTGCCTGGTAAATCATTAACAGCGATAGTTCTTTGCGCAGTACGCCGAATAAAATCGGTACACCTAGCACTACGGGTAATCCCAGCCACCATGATGTAATCGGTGTAAATACAGTATTAATAATAGTGTCGGCACCGATATGGTTGAGCAGGGCCAGCACGATACTGCCACCCACCAGTAAGGGCGTTACG
>JAOUQA010000103.1 GCA_029879605.1 Gammaproteobacteria bacterium | reverse complement strand
CAGGGCAGACGCTATAAATAGCACCCTGTTATACATTGTCTTCGTGCTCATCAACATAAGCACCCACACAAATTATCTAATCTTCTTGTTAAATAACATCGCTCGAAGCGAGCCGACTAGTATAGCAACTCCTGATTAAAACAACCAGACTTACTATAAAATTCCCTTCAGCAATCACTGTCATTCCCCAACAGAGCGCGAATTGTACAGGTATGCACAAGCAGGTCAACTGCTTTATGACATTATTTTTATGCTGGTATAACCCGGGCAAAAATTGCCTTTAAATACTCGGTTTCCGGGATAGCCGGATGCACCGGATGATCTGGGCCCTGGTACCCCTGAATCAGGATTTGCATATTACGGTCCAGATGCCTCGATGCCCTGAGCATCAGCTGCTGTAACTCATGCCGGGGTAAATGATGGGAGCAGGAACCCGAAACCAATATCCCGTCTTTTGATAATAACTGGATAGCAAGCTGATTCAGACGTCGATAAGCCTCACGCCCTTCTTTAAAATCTTTTTTTCTTTTAATAAAGGCGGGAGGATCAACTATGACCAGGTCAAATTTCTCTCTTTCTTCCCTCAGCTCTTTCATTGCAGTAAAAGCATCACCCTGAATACCCGACATTTTATCGACCACATTATTTAATTCCGCATTTTCTGCCACATGCTCCAGCGCCTTAGCTGAGGCATCAATACAGACCACCTCTGTTGCACCTTCTACTGCAGCCTTTACTCCCCAGGCACCAATATAACTAAATACATCAAGCACCCTTGCCCCCCTGACCAACCCTGATAATGCCTGTCGATTCATACGTTGATCATAATACCAGCCGGTTTTCTGACCCGATTGAATCGGCGCATGGTATTTAACACCCATATCTTCCAGGAAAACATTATCAGCCGGATCACCCAGCACAACCTCCTGATACATATTCAGCCCTTCTCTCTCGCGGGCAGTACTATCATTTCTCAATAGCATGTGTTTAGGCTTAATAACCTTCTCCAGCGCCATTACGATATCCTGCTTCATCGACTCCATCCCCGCAGTCGTAATCTGTACCACCAGTACATCACCATACCGATCAACTACCAGCCCTGGCAGGAAATCACTTTCACCAAACACCAGTCGATAATAGGGACGATCAAAAAAATGCTCTCTTAGAGACAGAGCAACTTTTATCCTGTGCACCAATAAGGATTGACTCGGTGGATATTTAGGATCACGACTCATCATCCTGGCACAAATTAGTGATACAGGATTAATATATGCAATACCCAATGACTTGTTATTATGAGACTGCACATCAACCAACTGACCCACTTCAAATCCGTCAAAAGGCGTTTCGATGGCATTAACCTCATTACTAAACACCCAAAGGTGCCCCGCCTTAATTCTTCGCTCTTCATTTTTTTTAAGCTTTAAAATCGGAAATTGACTACTCATTATAAACACTTCTCTTTTAACGGTGATTTTGCATCAGGTAACAGATGCGCAGGCCCTGCAAAAACATATACCAGGAAAGATAAATCCATAACAAAAAAAACATAACAACACTAAATGAACCATACAAGGTCGCATATGCCTGATTCATAACCACATAATACACAAACAGGCTTTTGGCGATTTGCCAGAATAACGACACTATAAAAGACGATAATAATGCAACTCGAAAATTAATTTTCATATTAGGGGAAACAATAAATAGCACAAACACCAGAACCCAGATCAGCGAGTATGACAAAACGGTATATATACCAAATATACCATCATATTCACCAACTACACGCTGTAGATAATCCGAAAAATAGAACGAAATACCCAGCACAACAGGCATCATTAAAGTAAAAATCACATAAATTTTTACAGCCCGCCAGAAACTGTTGCTTGGCACACAAAATATCCTGTTAACAACATATTGATAGTTTTTGTAAAAAAGAATAGACGCAACTGCCGTATATAGAAGCCCGTTAAGACCCATACGTTTGGCATTTTCAAGAAAAGCGTCCAGGTACTGACTGATCAGATCAGTGTGCGTTAGCACAAGATTAGTGACAATAAATTCTTTTATACCTGAGTAATAAACATTAAAAGCATCAATCTGACTCAGGATAAAAAACAAAATCCATATTACAGGTATCAGTGAGAATATCGTATAAAAACTCAAACTCGCAGCAAAATACCCAATATCATCACCCAGGATATAAATCAGCTGCCGATAACCAAACTTCAATTGCTTGAATATTTTCATAATTAGATACCAGGCAAACCAACACCTTAACAATAACCATAAAAACTGAATTAATAGTAACAGACTTATAGTTCGGTTATAGTTAATTTACCTCAACATCACACAATCAACCTTATGAGCATTAAGAATACATTACATACTGAAACCAGCCCCTACCTGCTTCAACATGCCAGTAACCCGGTACACTGGCAAACCTGGAACCAGAACACGCTACAACTCGCAAAAGAATTAAATAAACCCATTTTACTTTCAATTGGTTATTCTGCCTGCCATTGGTGCCATGTCATGGCACATGAATCATTTGAGAACAAAGCTACAGCTGATTTAATGAATGAACATTTTATTAATATCAAGGTTGATCGAGAAGAACGCCCGGACCTGGACAAGATTTACCAAACATCTCATTCATTACTTACTGGCCGCCCTGGTGGCTGGCCACTCACTGTTTTTCTAAGCCCGAACGATCAAATACCTTTTTTTGCCGGCACATACTTTCCAGTCGACCCTCAACATGGTCTTCCTGCATTTAGTGATATTTTATCTACGGTCGAAACAATTTATAAAACCCGCTCTGATGACATACAGAAGCAAAATGAGTCATTAATTGAAATGCTACAAAAGCTGAACATGCCTGCAAATAAAGACGACAGTTTAAGCACCCTGAGTATCGATCTGGCACGCAAACAAATCGAATCTGCATATGATCAGGAAAATGGTGGTTTCAGTAAAGCGCCTAAATTTCCTCATCCGAGCGTACTTGAAAGATTACTAAATCACCACACCTTGCTTCAGGAAGGTGACGAAACAGCCTTAAATATGGCTGCTTTTTCATTAGAAAAAATGGCGACAGGTGGTTTTTTTGATCAGCCAGGAGGAGGCTTCTATCGCTACTCAACTGATGAAAAATGGATGATTCCACACTTTGAAAAAATGCTTTATGACAATGCCCAACTGTTACACAATTATAGCCAGGCATACCAGATCACAAAAAAACCTTTATTTAAAGAGGTTGCCACTAAAATAGCAAACTGGACAATCAAAGAAATGCTGTCTCCTGAAGGCGGATTCTACTCTGCTATAGATGCCGATACTGATGGCCAGGAGGGCAAATTTTATACCTGGAAAAAAGAAGAACTACAAGCCTTATTACCTGAAAAACATTTTGACATCTTTGCTAAACATTATGGCTTAAACCAGGAACCAAACTTTGAAGGACAATGGCACTTACATTCCAGCACTTCTATTCATGCTCTTCAGGATGATTACCAGTTAGACGAAAACGAATTAAAAACATTATTAGACGAATGCCACTCCATCCTTTATGAAGCCAGAAAAAATCGCACTCAACCTGAGATCGACAAAAAAATACTCACTTCATGGAATGCGCTTATGATTAGAGGACTGGCATACAGTGGTCGCATATTTGACGATGAAAAATTTTTTGAAGCGGCATATAAAGCGGCATTTTTTATCAAAACCAATCTATGGGTTAATAAACGATTACTTGCAACTTGCAAGGATAACAAGGCATATTTAAATGCCTATCTTGATGATTATGCCTACCTGCTACAGGCACTTCTCGAATTATTACAATGTAGATGGGACAATACAATTCTTGAGTGGACCGAAGAAATTGCAGATACATTACTAAACTATTTTGAAGACAAGAAAAATGGTGGCTTTTTCTTCACCAGCCATGATCATGAATATTTAATTCAACGAACAAAATCATATTCGGATGACGCAATGCCATCAGGAAATGCAATTTGCGCACAGTCATTAACCGCATGTGGTTATTTACTGGGTAAGCCCAAATATATTTCGGCCGCAGAGAACTGCCTCCTGTCAGCAATGGAGCCCATTAACCAGAACCCACTAATGAACTCAGGCATGATCAACGCTCTTGCAAATTTCAAATATCCTTCACCTGTTATGATTATTCGTGGCAATGAGAATAGCCTACAAAAATGCAAACAAGCTCTCTCCAACTCAAGCACTGATCAAATAACATTTTTCATTGATAATAACATCGAACTTACGAACAATCTGTCAGACAAAAGCCCTGCTACAGATCTTTGTATCTATATCTGCCAGGGAATGACATGCAAAGAACCATTGATATCAATTGAACAGTTAAACGATTACCTGAACTCGCCAAATGAAACCAATTAGCCAGTACAACAAAATTAAAAGCTATACCACAAAAGATGGATCAATCATCAGAGAACTGATGCATCCTGACTTTAACCACAATAAGAACCAGAGCCTTGCTGAAGCAGTTATACCCTCGAATACCGAAACCCTGCTACATAAACACATACTCAGTGAAGAAATCTATCATATTATCCAGGGACAGGGACTAATGACACTGGGAAATGAACAGTTTGCTGTTAACAGGGGAGACACTATATGCATACCACCCAATACCCCTCATAAAATTTGCAACGCCGGCAACTCAGAACTCATAATTCTCTGCTGCTGCTCCCCAGCCTACGCACATGAAGATACGCAATTAATATAAAAAAGGCCTCTAACGAGGCCTTTTTTAATTTTACCTACATTAAGTTTTTACCGCGCAACTGCCTGAACTGAAGCAGCAGTTCTTATCCATGGGCGAGTTGGTAATGGCTTATTACGAATATATGACAGAGCTGATTCAGCTTCCCCTCTTGTCGGATAAACACCAAGCATTAATACATACCAGGTTTTACCCCTGACACTGGTTTGCGCTGTCCACTGTTCAGGCAAATCATAACGCCTGGCAAATTTTAATAACTTATCCATACTGCTAGATGCACATAACTGCACTACATAATAATCCGATGGCTGACTCATAATATCACCAGCAACTGATTGCATAACGGGAGCTTCTTCGACTATGACAGGCTCAGGTGGTATTTCCGGAACCGCTGGCTCATCCCAGGGTGAAGGTGATGATGCTTCTTCAGCAGGTGCATCAGCTTTTTCACCCCATGGTGACCCCTGCTGAGACCATGGAGAGGGTTTACTCGAACACCCACTCAAGCCAATTATTAACACTAACGCTGCCAGCAACCCTGTATAGTAATTTGTTTTTATATTCAATGTCATTTCCCCATGAATTATGACTTTTACAAGAGTTTAACCTATATATAATTCAGTTCCAAAAATAATTACACATTAACAACGGAGCATCTTATGAGTCAGGCCGAATGTCCACAAAAAAAACCTTACGTTGTCGAACTGGAACCAGGCACATACTGGTGGTGCTCATGCGGTAAGTCATCATCACAACCGTTTTGTGACGGCTCACATAAAGGGACTGACTTTACGCCCGTAGCCCTGGAAATCTCTGAAAAGAAAAAATACGGACTATGCGGTTGTAAACAATCAAAAAACATACCCATGTGTGATGGTACACACAAAGATCTCTAGAACCACATATCTTCATTTCATACCACTAAAAAAGGTGACTGATAGTCACCTTTTTTAGTTAATTAACTATTTTATTAGTTTCTGTACTGAACCAATTGACCTCACCCATGGCTGAGTATTCAAACGTGCCGCAATTTCACTACGTGCCTTTTTGGCTGATGCAGCATCTGGATATACATCAAGTAACAATACATGCCATGTAACACCATCACGAACAGTGGGCGCGACATATCGAGTAGATAACTGATTCTTTTCCGCAAATTTATATACTCGATCAAGGTCAACTGACGCCATTAACTGCACAGTATAATAGTTAGCTGGCAGACTCATAATATCCTGTCCCGAGCCACTGGATACTGCTACAACAGGCTCTGGCTCTGCAATGATTACCTCAGCCGGTTCTGGCTCTGCAACCGTTACATCCGGTGTCGAAGCATATGGATCATAAACTAGCTGATCAGCAACAGAACCCTGATCAGTTTCCATAATGGTTTCTTCATAAGCATCTCGACCGGATTTTATACTGCCACCAGATGCCCATGGAGAAGCGCTTTTCTCACCCCATGCTGTTTTCCCGCCGCCCGAGCAGGCTGACACCAAAATGACACTTCCAGCTAAGGCAAATATCTTCATCGCCCCCACAGTTGTTATATTTTTCAAGGTAGTATCCTCATAATTTGTCTATTTTTTACCAAGTTTAGTAGATTATAGACGATTCTTAAAGCTACACATTAACATTAGCGCTAATCAGGAAACGATCAACCTTCCTGCATACATCTGCATTTCACACCCGAAGCTGTATTCACCTTCTGCTTCAATTGTTAACTGAACATCCACTACCTGATTTAATGGCAATTCCACTCGGATACCAAAATCATCAAAACGCACCACTTCTGCACAAGGACCAGGATCTAATCGCTCAAAACGTAAAGTAACAGCCCTGCCCTTCTCAACATTAATATAAGAGGGCGTATACACCCCGTCTGAGACACGGATATTTATAATCGATTCTGTAGCTCTATGAATCTCGGGCCGAGACATCCAGAACCACCAAATTATAAATATAATCAATAAGATAGAGACTATATTCACTAGCCAGATCATTTTTTTCCTGCCTCAAACCAGCGCAATCGGCTGGCATTAGATACAACAGTTACCGATGACATGGCCATGGCTGCTCCGGCAATCATTGGATTGAGCAACATGCCAATAAATGGATAGAGTACGCCAGCAGCAATGGGTATACCCAGTACATTGTAAATAAATGCACCAAACAAATTTTGCTTAATATTTCTGACGGTTGCGCTAGAAATTTCTATCGCATCAGCCACGCCATGCAAAGAACCACGCATCAAGGTAATATCAGCACTTTCAATAGCGACATCTGTACCGGTA
>JAOUQA010000374.1 GCA_029879605.1 Gammaproteobacteria bacterium | reverse complement strand
CCTCTGCCACCGGCAGCAATTTCTTCTTCTCGGTATAATCACTTAATGGTACACCCTTGGCATAATCCATAGCAATAAATGCAAAATCCTTTTCATCGCCAACATCATAAACTGTCACTATATTAGGATGACTCAGGCGTCCTGCCGCTTCAGCCTCTCTAAAGAATCGTGACTTTATAGTTTTAATTTCAGATTCAGTGAACATATTATAATCAAGAGTTTTAATTGCAACCTGACGATTAATCTTTGGATCTTTACCAAGATATACAACACCCATAGCACCACGACCCAACTCTTTCTCCAGCTCATATCGTCCTAGAACAGGTAATTGCAGACCAAGATCCGGCATGACCAGTGTTTTACTGGCTGAACCAGGTGTTAATATTTCTGTTGCAGTACCCGTTACATTAGATAGTGACCCAAGTCGCTTATTTATATCCTTAAAACCTTTGTGCCTGAGATTTATCTCACTATATAACTGTATAGCTTTCTCGTACTCTCTACGTCTTTCAAAACCCAATCCGATTTCATACATTTTCTCAAGCACATCTGCTGTTGGCATACACTTAAGCAAACTTGACATTGCTTTTTCATGCTCACCTTTTTCAAACTGATTTTGGCCAAGATGCCATAATGCCTCATGAGCCTGTAGTTGTATGTGATTAAACTCTGCATCACTCTGCTGCTTAAACAAAATAATAATATGCCCGATAACCAGGTAGACGTATACGGGTATTAAAGGCATCCAGAGACCCTTTATCACCAGCACACCAAACTGGCATACCAGGATAACAAATAATAATAACAATGAAATAACATACGCTGTTGTTCGTCCAATATCTGGCACGATCTTGATTAAATAAAACAGAACAACAAACAGTAAAGCTATATTCAACCAATAGCCCCATTCAGGAGTATAATAAAATGACTGACTAATTAAACTCGCAAGATTATTTGCTATTAATAAAACAGCGGGGTTATCTGCCTGGCCAATAAGTACAATTTTATTTTTAAACTGTTTGTGTGTTGCCTTAAGCGCATCTTCGACAGGAATAAAGGATCTTTCATAGTTATTACCTGTATATGATGAAAAATACATCATTACATGACCACTAATATCAGTTTTTATCTGGTTTGACTTTACCTGAATAGCACCGGAATTATCCCAGCTGAGCTTACGTGTTTTTTTAAATTGCGCATACAATCCTGATGAAAAATCTGGCAGGGTAATACCTGAGTCAGGCTCATGCCAGATAAGTGGCTGGCGAGCAGTCACATTAACAGATTTAAAAGGTAATCTCTGATAAGGAAAATTACTATCAACCGAATGAACAGATACCAGGCCCGGCACAGGCATAAGTAATTTTCGAAGACGATTTCTCATATCTTCTTCATCTGAGTCATCCGAACTCAAAGTTCCAACTGAATAATAATCAGTCAATGTACTCACGGGCACTCCAACCCGAACCTGTTTTGACTGTAAGGTTTTAGCCAGCAGACTTAAACTGGACTTACTAAACTGCCATTGAGTATTTTTACTTCCTGACTGCTCGTAATCCAGAGATGGCAACTGGTCAAGGAACAATCCAATAGCAGCGGCATTGGATTTACTTACCTTATTAACTAACCATACTAACTGGCTCACCTGCTCAGGATCAGTTGTAACAGTCTCAGGGATATCGATTAATTCGATACTACTAACCTGTTCAGGGGTTGGTAGCAGTGTCGTGGCCAGGCCAAACATCTTACTATCAGCCCAGTCTAACCAGCTTAACCGCACGCTGAAGAGCGCAAGGCATATACCCGTTAATAAGACTAAACCTGTTAGTGATTTAAACCTGCTTCGACCTGATCCGGAAATACTCATACCTGATAGTTTTTGTAGAGAAATGCATCTATTTTAGCCGTTATTCTGATAAATAGTGGCTTCCTGAATCAAATCTGAAGAATTTGTATATTTATTAATCAAAACTATACTTAAAACTAAAGAAGATACAGTTTTAATGGAAAATATTATTAACGTCTATTATTAATTAGATATCAAGAACTCTAAGCTTTCAAAACTCCTTTCAACAATCGAGATATAGTATGAGCGAACGAATTTACCTGATAATTTCCGGACTTGTGTTACTCATTTTTTTATATCTAGATATGGACAATCTCGTCTTTGGATATATTGCCCTGTTGATTTTTGAGGGCATTACAAACCTGCGTGTACCCATTATTATAAGCAAACTACGTTATGGTAAAAATCATAAAGCCGAAAGCTATATCAATGAAAAATATAAAATCAATTTTGAAGCTGAACGCGCTTTACGACTGGTTGTCGCAGGAATTTTAATTATTACTTATGCTTATATGCCGAATGCCGCCTGGTTTTTACCCTGGTTTGTAGGTGTCATGCTAACATTTGCCGGCTTCTCAAAATTTTGCCCCATGGTCATGGCATTGAGATGGATCGGTCTGAAATGAAGGAAGATCTATCAAATACATGGAAGATTAGCGTTGCCATTAAAATTGCAGCTCCCATTTTATGGCTAATAGTTATAAGCAGTATTATTCTTTCAGCAATAATTGATCAGGATGCCGAAAAATATTTACACTTGGATATCGAGGAAAATATTGATACTGTAGCCCACGAAATAGAAGACTTAATTCGCAACTCGGAAACACACCTGAATCAGAACCATAATCTCAACCATCATTTAGATCACTTACTTAAACAATTTAGCTTTAGTGCAGTTGAGTTTATATTTAATAATAACCCGGTAGTAATTGGACAGAAAAGAATGGA
>JAOUQA010000183.1 GCA_029879605.1 Gammaproteobacteria bacterium | reverse complement strand
TTATCAGCCAGGCTATCCAGTCTCGATCTGGCGAAATCGATATTAAAGTTTATTTCACACCTGTAAATGAACAAATTGCCACAGAAAGGAAAAAAACATTATTCACAATCGGACCGATATTTATAACCATTGGGCTGGCATTTACCTGGCTGATACGATTTGTTGTTATAAACCCTCTGCTTGAATTAGTGAATGCAACAAAAGAAGTATCTCAGGGCAACATGGATATTCGACTAGATACTTATCGAGAAGATGAATTTGGTGCACTAGCCAGATTTTTTAACCAGATGATTATAAATCTTAAAGACAGCCATGAAAAACTAATAGTAACGGCAAACCAGGCAGAACAGGCAAGCCGTGCTAAAAGCACATTTCTAGCGAACATGAGCCACGAATTACGCACCCCACTTAACGCTATTATTGGCTATTCAGATATCCTGTATGAAGAAGCAAAAAACAGCGATAACAAACAGACCATGAACGACTTAAATAATATTCATGTATCAGGCCTGCATCTGCTATCTTTAATTGACGACATCCTGGATATATCCAGAATTGAAGCTGGAAAAGCAGATCTTTTTATAGAGGATGAAAACCTTGAACATTTAATAGAAAATATTATATTCACATGCAAACCACTAGCGGATAAAAATAACAATAAGTTAATCACAAATCTAACAGGGCTTAATGACATAATTATATCAACAGATATAACCAAAATTCGACAAATACTACTTAACCTGATAAGCAATGCCTGCAAATTCACTGATAATGGGAATATTGAACTTAATGTGATTTTTAATGATAACTGGCTCGTATTTACAGTTATTGATACCGGCATCGGAATCAATGAAGACCAGATAGATAATGTTTTTCAACCTTTTCACCAGGCTGACTCATCTACAACTCGAAAATATGGGGGCAGTGGCCTCGGACTTGCCATTAGCCGTCATTACTGCGAAATGATGGGAGGCAATTTAAATATTGAAAATAATGCGGAACGCGGCACAAAAGTAACATTCAGTCTGCCACGAGATATAAGCCGGATAAAACCACAACATATAATTCAACAATAAAAGGTGGCTTAATTAATGTATACCATATTGCTGGTGGAAGATAACGAAATGAATCGAGATATGCTAAGTCGTCGATTACAACTGGCAAAATACAGAGTTGAAACCGCGATTGATGGGCAACAAGCCATCGAAAAATCACTAAGCATTAAACCAGACCTTATATTAATGGATCTTGATCTGCCTGTTATAAATGGCTGGGATGCAACACAAATGATTAAAACCAACTCTGAAACGGCACATATACCAATTATTGCCCTGACAGCTCATGCATTTACTGAAGACCGTGAAAAAGCCCTGAAGTATGGTTGCGACGACTATGATATAAAACCTGTTGACTTCAATCGCCTGGATAAAAAAATGCAAAAATATTTAATCGGTTAAAACCAGGCCCAAGCATCATTGACACTCTATTCTTATTCTTTCTCCTTAACATGGTAATATAAAGTCACATTATCTTTGACAATACCCTTTTTAATGACCTTGAATAAATCATTTTCAAATACAATTTTACAGGGTGCAGAGAAACCACAATCAAACATAATTTCATCATTAACTCGACGTATACTATCAATATGAGCAATGATCTTTTCTTCCAGAATACCAAACCCATCTTTTACGTAAGCATCCGTTTTATATTTTTCATCAACAACCTTAAATACCTTCATAATCTGTTCAG
Source organism: Gammaproteobacteria bacterium (assembly GCA_029879605.1). Classification (GTDB taxonomy): domain Bacteria; phylum Pseudomonadota; class Gammaproteobacteria; order SZUA-229; family SZUA-229; genus JAPHQX01. The sequence goes on along the minus strand of JAOUQA010000183.1, from coordinate 3,456 downwards.
ATGTCACTTTTTTAGAAAAAGGATAAGGGATATACAGCCTGATAAACCGGTTATCTGCAAAAAATTTAACGTAATGACTCTTGCCAGTTATCTGGGCCATTTCACCATCATTTTGCTCGCGTGAAAAATACCCCGAATACACGACCACATCTTCATCCTGCTGGGCATAGACAACATCAACCATTAGCATGAGAAAAGACACGAATATAGATACTATAAACACCCTGGGATTATTGACAGTCATAAGCGCTGTTCCTGTATTTTTAATATTCGACACACCATTACCTTAGCATTCAGATAATGACAAATTAGACCATGCGCTTTATCTTGGTGCAAGACGCAAGCTATGATATATTTTTACCCTCTTAACAGGTAATTCCTGATTACAGGAATACTTCAGGTAATATTGCCGTATAGTAAAATAGTGAGCTATCATACTGATTGACCTATGCTAAAAATAACTAAAATATTATTGATTACCTGCCTGGTGGTGCTAAATACATACCCGGTAGACGTTGTACTGGCAAATAATGACCAGCAACATGCCAAATCAACACAAACTTCCACCTATCCGCTTACCGATACCCATGATAAAGCCGGCAGCAATACCAGCAAATCAGAAATCCGGGCACACCATGACGAACCTAGAGAATTATCAATGTTTTTCAAAATTGGTATTGGACTTAATATTGCCATGCTAATTATCTATGTCACCTGGGCTGTTCGCCAGTGGCGACAATCAGATCGCTCTAAATAGCTAAATGAATATAAAAAAAACCACTCTCTATACGGGCCTGCTTATCCTTCTTATTTCTGTTAGCTGTATCAGTTATTTTTTTTCCGGCAATATCCCTCGCAAAACTATCCCTGATGAACTGGTAGCAGTTATACGCAACCAGCCAGTCAAACTCAAACCATTTCAGCTAACAGATCAGAACAATAAAGCATTCACGATCAAACAGCTCCAGCACAAACAGTCATTACTGTTTTTTGGTTACACATCATGCCCTGATATCTGCCCAACAACCCTGTCAAGCTTAAATAATATGCTAGCAATACTTCAACAGAAAAATCCCGGCACCAGTCCCCAGGTGATTTTTGTATCAGTCGACCCTGAAAGAGACACCATCGAAAAGCTAAACAGTTACCTGCATTATTTTAATCAGGATTTTATTGCTTTAACGGGCAACATGGATGAAATTGATCGTTTTACAAAACAGTTTGGTGCTGGCTATTTCGTTGAAAAAAACAATTCTGATGACAACTACCTTATTAGCCATGCCAGCTCAATTTTCCTTGTAGACCAGAATCTGAGACTCGTTGCCGCCTTTTCCCCTCCACACTACCCAAAGATACTTGCTGAACAATATGTCGAGGTTCTGAAATTTATCGAACATAATTAACAACACTATTCACAATTCATATACGATAACGGATAATACCACCCTCAACATCAACTAATATTGACCCAACCAGGCATTAATGAATCTGATTCCTTATCTCCCTACCCTGCATGCAGGTCTTAATTTAACTGCTGCTACTCTAATCGCCCTCGGTTATTATTATATTCGCAACGGCAATAAATCAGCCCACCGCAAATGCATGATCTCGGCACTGTTTACATCTGGTATGTTCCTGGTTTCCTATATCATTTATCACATGAATGTTGGCAATATACCCTTTTCTGGCCAGGGATTAATCAGGCCTGTTTATTTTACTATCCTGTTTAGCCATATATTTTTTGCTGCCACCATGTTATTTCTAGTACCCATGACCGTCACTATGGCTATCAGGGGCGTTTCAGCAAAACATATGAAATATGCCCGTATTACTCTACCAATCTGGTTATATGTATCAATCACGGGTGTTATTATTTATTTACTGGCTTTTCATTTATACAGTGTTTGACCTGATACTATAACCACTGCTTTATTGACACAATGCAATGTTATTTATCATAATCTGGCTCATTATCCTGCCAGTTTTTTATTTACATCACTATTCAAGGGGCGAGTGCAATTATGGAAATGGTTTTATTTACAATTGTAGCTGTTATTTTATACGTTGTTTCAGACTGGATTCTTAACCAGATTGAAATCAGACAGGGAGCCCGCCTGGAAAATCGCTCACTGGTATTCTTTGTAATCATTGGTACTCTATCATTTATCAGTTTTTATGCCATTCAGACACTCTACATTAAATCAGATAATACAACAGCCACCAATAACCAGCTGGAACAGGTTGCACCAGTAACATCAAAAGATAATAAATAGTTTAACGACAAATACACTGCTAGCAGTAATAATAGTCGCCATATCGGCACGACAATTCATGCCTGACAGGCAGGCAGTTTAATACAGATCAAATCCACAAATATCTGATTTAAATTCCACAAACAGATGCTGTTCAGGTAGCAGCACTAAATCCTGTTGATGTTTATAAACCGACCCTTCAACTTTAACATCATCATTCATCCGAATGGTAAAGTGATGCTTACCCGCTGGCACACGTACATTCTGGTAAATATCAATACCCTGATCTTTGTATAAGCCAAGAGGTGGCAATGTTTTACTAAATATAACAACATCATCCAGCAGTAACTCAATAATAATTGGCGAACGCTCACGTGGACAATCCATAGGCTTACGCATGTTAGGCGGTAATTTCATCAGTTCCTGCTGAGATATTTTTTTACATTCGCGCACATGCTTACCCACATGACTCATAGTCAGGGTAATCATTGCCTGGTTTTCTTCTAGCTGATGATAAGTAGGTGATAATGAAAAATACCAGATCAGTGCCATGAAAACACTGTAATTAAAAATCTGCAACAAATAACGAAGCGGCTTATTCATTATCAGCCTTTCCATTTAACTTTTCAGCCTGACTCATAGCTGCAAGTTTTTGCTGAAATTTCTCAAGCTCCTGGCGCAATGCCTTACAGTCTGTTTCTGCTGCACGGAATATATTAATACGGGCACGGTCGGCACGTTTGCGTAATATCGGCTGCCGGTTTCCAGCAAGGCGTTCATCAAACCATTTATTACCATGACGGAAATAACAGTCCCCGGTACGACACCCCGTAACAAATACACCGTCCGCACCCTTCTTAAGGGCATATTCGATCATGGTAGGTGGAATCATACCAACACAGAAGAAGCTAATGACTGCTACATTGGACGATTTCAGTCCTTTAAAATCGATTGCATTATCACATCCAAAGACAACAATCTTATTGTCACCTTCCAGTTCTGTTAGTGCCAACTCCACATGATTACGAATATCATTAACCGGTGACTGCGGCATATCAATACCTGTGACCAGCTCTTTCTGACTATGCCTGAATGGATTGGATGAATGACATGAACCCGCACAGATACCACAGGATGCACATAAATAATCATGTACCACAACTTCATTTTCCCAACGAGCACCATCGGTTCGTTTCTGCACACT